>CAYGKI010000039.1:5199-14633 GCA_964350235.1 uncultured Gemmatimonadaceae bacterium
TCTCGCCCCCGGCCGCCTCGATCTCCTCCTGGAGGGCTCGGCATACCCCGCCGTAGTCGGCGATTCCTTCCTCCGGGACCAGGATGGCGCCCACGCAATGAACGTGCGGCTCCACCTCCCGCGCCTCGGCAGCCGAGAGGAGACGCAGACCCTGCAACCCGTTCGCCCGGCCGCGCTCCAGCATCTCCCGCAGCCGGTCCATCTCCGACTCCTCCGTGGCCACCACCAGCTTGCCACAGACGTCGTGCGCGATGCCGTGGTGCTGACAGAACTCCGTCATGCGACGGATGCCCACCCGGGCCAGCCGCGCCTTCTCGGAACCTGGTTCGTACTGGAGCCCGGCATGGAGCACCCCGCTGTTGTGGGTGCTCTGGTGCCTGGCGATGGTGTCTTCCTTCTCGAGCACCCGCACGTGGGCGACGCCGCGTCCCAGCATGGCGTAGGCGGTGGCGAGACCGACGATCCCCCCACCGACGACGGTCACGTGCGAGGGCGAGCTGGAAGAGGTCATGGCTGGTGTGGAACCGATGGCGAAGGAGCGGAGGCGGCGAGTCGTCGGCGCCCTACCCCTCCCCTTTCAGCTCTCCGGAAATGGCATCCGTGCCGATCCGATGCCCCACCCAGAAGCTACCGAACTCGCCGTAGACCGAGGTCACCTCGTCGTAGCGCATGTCGGTGACCAGCTCTTTGAAGTGCAGCGGATCGGGCGCGAAGAGCGTCACGGCCCACTCCCAGTCGTCGAGCCCCACGGAGCCGGTGATGATCTGGGATACCTTGCCAGCGTACCCTCGACCCGTGTGCCCGTGCTCCTGCATGAGGCGAGCGCGCTCGGCGAGGGTCTGCGTGTACCAGTTCTGCTCCACGTTCCGCCTCTTGTTCATGGGGTAGAAGCAGACGTAGGGCATCTCGTCGGGCTGCCGCGGGTAGAGCCGGCGTTGGGTGTAGGGCGTCCCCAGCTGCTCGGCCAGGAGCTCGTCGACCATCCCCTTCCACGCCTCGGAGCCGACCTCCACACCGTCCCGCTCGGCCCGCTTCGCCAGCCCCAGCGTGTGACCGTACAGGCCGAGCTCCACGACGGACACGTAGTCCCCGGTGACCACCAGGTCCTGGCTGGAAGGATGTAGCCTGAGCTCCCGCTCGGCCTCTCCCAGCGCATCCAGGGTGGGCCGGAGATGCAGCAGCATGTAGTCGCTCTCTCCTCCGACGATCCGGTACAGCGCGCTCCATCCTCCGTCCCCCAGGTCTTCCCATTCGGCGAGCAGGGACCCGAGCTCCTCCAGGCGTTCGGCCCGCGTCCGAGGGTCGTCGTCCTCGAAGGACGGCGTGACCTGGGCGAACTGGGTGAGCATATACCACCCGTGGAGTGCCAGCGGTGGGATGATGGCTTCGGACATGGTGCGTCTGTGACCTCGGGAAGGAAGAAGGGACACTGCTGAAGCTAATCTCACACGCGCGGAGGGGCAGGGCCTGCCGACCCCACCTTCCCCACGGTCATATGCCGGAGGAGGGAACGTCACTCACCCCCGAAGACACACGAGTCGACGCACCCAGGGGGAGGACGGAAGACATGTTCAGGAAGAGACGCACACACGGCTGGGTGGCTGTGGCCACCTTGGCCCTCGCCGCCAGCGCCTGCGACGCGGGGACGGCGCCCGACGTCTCGTCGGAGCTGAACACCGACGAGGCCCAGGCGGACTTCGAAGCACTCCAGACCGCCCTCACGTCCGACGAGCTGGCGGGCTTCAGGGCCCTCGCGGGACGGACGCCTTTCGACGAGGGGCCGGCAGCGGTGGGGGCCATGGCCGGCACGCTGGTCCGCAACGCCGATGAGGGGGGCGCCGCCTTCGTACTCGGCCTGGCGCGCCGTCTGGCCGCCGGCCCCACGAGATCCGAGGCAGCCACGGGGCCCATCATCTCCGGCTGGCACCGGGGCACGACCTTCGTCTACAGTGCCGAGCGGGACACGTACGAGCCCGACCTGACCCTGGAAGGGGCCCCGGAGACCGGCGTGCGGTTCATCCTCTACGACGTGGATGCCGAGGGACGCCCGGTTCCCGGCGAAGAGTCGGGATACGCCGATCTCATCGATGAAGGCGACGGGAGCGCCGAGGACATCTCGCTCCGTCTCGTGGTCATTCAGCACGAGGAGACCGTGCTGGACTACGCCACCACCCTCGACCACGACGCCACCCGGGCCGGGCTCACGGTGGGCGGATTCCTCTTCGGCGACGGTGTTCGCCTGGACTTCGACGTGACTGTCGCCGCTCGGGACCTGGACGGCGTCGCCCAGCTCGACCTGGACTTCGAGCTCGCGGTGGCGTCGAGGGACTTCCAGATCACGGGAAGCTTCCGTGGCGTGGAGGAGGACGACGACGACGGTGACGGGGAGATCCATCTCGACGTCCGGCACGGCCAGAACCGGATCGAGCTGGACATGATGGGCACCGAAGGGGTGCTCGACGGCACGGTCGCTCTGGACGGCGCTCCGTTTGCGCTCGTCTCGGGGCCCTCGGACGACCCGAGTATCACGGATCCTTCGGGGGAGGCCCTCACGTGGCCGGAGATCGTCGTCTTGATGAAGGTGGTCGACGTGGTGGAGGACGTGTTCGACCTCCTGGAGGACCTGCTCGACCCTGTGGGCAACCTGGTTCTCCTGGGCTGGGTTCTGTAGGCCCGGTGGGCAGAACCGGTTGACCGGCTAGCTTTCGGGGCCGCGGCCTGGTGCCGCGGCCCCGCTTCGTCGTTCCGACACCCAGCGCCCTTCACGTATTCACAGATCGAGACCGACCATGACACGTACACGACTGAACCTCATCGCAGCGGTGTCTCTTCTGTTCCTGCCCGGGATCGCGCACGCACAGGAATCGACCACCCGCGGATTCAACGTCGGCGCCCACCTCTCCGCGGCTTCGCTCTCGGTGGAGGGGGAGGCACGCAACGAGGCCGGCGGTGCGGGGCTTTCCGTGGCCTACGGTTTCAACCGGAGCTTCGCGCTGTTCCTGCAGCTCGACGGCGCCCGGTTCGACGATCAGGCCACCGCCGATGTCGAGGGCGACTGGACCCTTGGACACGTGGACCTGGGACTCCGGTACTCCTTCGCCAACTCACTCCGGAAGTGGGTTCCCTACGTTCAGGCGGCGGTGGACCTTCGGGCGGTCACGGTCAAGAACCCGGTGGTGGATGGAGCGGCTCGGGACGAAGCCGAGCTCTCGGGTAGCGGGCTGACCCTGGGTGGCGGCATCGCCTACCACTTCACTGAGGCCTTCGCGCTGGACGCCCAGCTGCTGTGGACGGCGGGAGAGTTCACGACGCTGAGGGTCGAGAACGTCACCGTGTCGGGATTCGACGTCGACGCCGACTCCGGTCGGTTCAACCTGGGCGTGTCCTGGTGGCCGTAGGGCGCTAGCCTTCGCCTTCACCGCGGAGCTCTTCCAGCCGCCGCTGCTGCTCGGGGGTGAGCAGGTTCTTGATGCGCACCAGCATCTCCAGGTGCGCTTGCTTGATCTCGGCCTCCCGGTCCAGAACCGCATCCATCTGATCCAGCGCTCGATCCAGGTCGACGCGGGACGGGCTGGTCACTGTCCCGAGCTGCTCGACCTCGGCCATGAGCTCCCACTGGAGGCTCAGCACCCGCCCCTGAAGGTCCGAGATGAGGCGGCTGATGGCGTCCCTCTGCTCGTCGTCGAGCCCGATGGCCCTGCGATGCTGCATGATGAGCTCCGGCGGGAAGAGGGTCTCGAACAAGGGGTCCTGTCCGACCTCGGCACCAGGCTCCTGGGCAGAGACGGGGGCCGCCAGGAAGAGGGCGACGGACAAGAGCGTCGCGGGGAGCAGCTGCCTCATGGGGACCTCCTATCCGAGGGCGCGGCCCCGAATCCGGCGAACGAGGGGACGGCGCCCAGGTCGACCCCGGGGACGTCGAGAAGGGATGCCGTGGGGGAACGCCCTGCGGCGCCCGCCATGAGCTCGGCGTAGTCGGAGACCAGGCGCTCGAACTCGGCGTCGGCGTCGTCGCGCCCAGGCCCCACGACGAGGATGCCCGCCAGCGCGGCGGCCGCCGCCAATGGGGCCCACCTCCGCCAGGCGAAGCGGGGATGGCTCCCTCGTTCCGGCGAACGTGTCGCATCGGCCCTTGCGCGACGCATCATGGCGTCGAAGTCGGGGACGGCGCCCGTCCGCTCGAGCCGCGCCCGCATTGCCCGGAACTCGCCCGACAGGTCGTCCTCTGGTCTGTCGTCCGTCATCATGATCCTCCGCGGACCGCTTGGTCCGCGAGAAATGACCGAAGCTTCTTCTTCGCCCGGTCGTAATGTACGCGTGCCGATCCGATGGACACGCCCATCACCTCCGCCGCCTCCCTGATGGTCATCTCCTCGTAGAAGACCAGGTGGACGATCTGCCGCTGGCGCTCGGGAAGCGTCTCCAACCCCTGTCGGAGCAGTCGCGCGCGCTCGTCCCCTTCCTCCAGGTCCGGAGGCTGCTCGACCCGTCCTTCGGCTGCCGTCTCCGCCGCCAGCCTGTCCCACCTGGCCCATCGTGACCGGGCCTTGCGGGACCGCTCCAGCGCCGTGAATCGGATGACGCCGAAGAGCCACGTCCGGAACGCGGATCGTCCATCGAAGGAGGCCCGACCCGAGATCACCTTGAGATACGCCTCCTGAAGCACGTCCTCGGCTTCCGTCTCGTTCCATCCACAGCACGAGCATGCCCAGCCGAAGCTGGCGTCGTGGAGCTCCCGGAGCCGGTCTTCCAGCTCGTCGCTGTCACGTGACTGTGGATTCATGTGGACGGGACTGGAGCGGCTCTCTGTCCAAAGTGGGTGACCCGACGGGTCGGACTATATGACACGGCTCGTCCACCTATCCCTGACCTCCACCGTCAGCATCCACCAGGCCACTCCGGCCTGCAAGCCCACCGTCGCCACCGAGGTGTACCACAGATGACGCAGCTCGAACCAAGGCTGCCCCGACAGCCAGACCGCCGGGACGGCGAAGGTCACGATGCGGGTGGCGCTGGCCACCAGCGACGGCAAGGTGTTGCCCAGTGCCTGGAACATGCCGGAGCACGTGAACACGATCCCCGTCGCCAGGAAGTTGAACGAGATGATGCGCAGGAACTCGGCACCGACGGCGATGACCGCCGGGTCGTCGGTGAAGACCCCCACCAGGATCCCCGGGCGAATCTGGCAGAGGGCCGTGAGCACGAGCATGATCCCGCTCAACACGGTCACGGCCGTGCGGAAGGTCTCCTTGACCCGATGGGCGTGTCCGGCCCCCACGTTCTGCCCGGCCACCGGTGCCACGGCGAACGCGATGGCCATGGCCGGGAGGAATATGGCCTGCATGACTCTTGAGCCGACGCCGAACCCGGCCTGGGCCTCGGGGCCGAAGTCACGGATGACCCAGTAGATCACCGCCATATAGGCGAACATCAGCGCGAACTCGCCGCCCGGCGGAAGTCCGACGGTGAGGATCCGCTTCCAGGCCCCCACACGGGGGGCCACGAGCGTACCGTCGAACCGCACGAAGGGCTCCAGGCGCTGAAAGTAGACGAGCATGAGCAGAACACCCACGCCCACGGAGATGGACGTGGACAGCCCGGCACCGAGAATCCCCAACGGGCGACCGGTCCCCCACCCCGCGATCATCACGGGGGACAGAACGGCGTTCAACAGGACGGTCGCCACCTGCACGAGGATGGTCGGCGTCACGATGCCCGTGCCGCGGAGTGCGGACCCCATGGAGATCAGCGCGAACTGGAGTCCGAGACCCGGCAGGAACCAATACAGGTACGTGCGGCCGGCGGTCACGGTGGCCTCGTCCGCGCCCAGCGTGGCCATGTACACGTCCGCCAGAGCGTACCCGCCACCCAGCGTCACCACGGCGCAGAGGAGTGCCAGACCGAGGCTCTGGTTGAAGATCAGATTCGCATCGTCCCGGTCCTTTCTGCCGCTGGCCTGGGCGATGAGGGCCATGGTACCGACACCCAGGACCTGTGTCGCCGCCATGATCAGGAACTGGAGGTTCCCAGCCGACGTGAGGCCGGCCTGGGCCGCGTCGCCGAGCTGGCCCACGAAATAGAGATCCACCAGGTAATACAGGGTCTGGAAGACCATGCCCACGGCGATGGGCGCCGCCATCCGGGCCAGGTGGGCGGCGATGGGCCCTTCGGTGAGGTCCTGCACCTCAGGTGCCCCGACCGGCGTCTTCTGCTTCCGCGGGGCCCCCGGTAAGGGCGGCGGCGGCCAGGGCCGTGCCGTACCGTCGGACGTCCGGCGGCCAGGACTCGACCTCCCGGGCGAAGCGGTCACCGTCTCCCCGGAACAGCGCCCGAATGGCCTCCTCGTAGCCGGGCAGATCGCCGGCGACCGCCGCCATGAAACGGTAGGCGGCGTCACGCGCGCGACGGATGCGTCCGCTGCCCTCCGACTCCCGGCGGGCGGCGTCCACCAACCGCCTGAGCGTGGCCGAGGCCCCTCCCTTCTGAGCGTCCAGCCACGCCCAGTGGCGAGGGAGAAGCGTCACCTCCTTCCCCACCACGCCCAGACGCGGACGCCCCGGGCCCCGCTTGCCCCCGGCCCGCCCGCCCGCCGGGCCGCCGGGCCCGTCACCGGGCCCCGGGTCGGCCAGCGTGGAGGCCCGGGCGCGTGCCCGCACGTCGGACTCGGAGCCACGGAGATCCAGGTCCACGACGCGCCCGTCCCCGTCCGAGAACACCAGGATCTGCTCGGTGTTGGCATGGCCGTCACCCATGCGGGCGCGTACCGCCGCGGCGACGTCCGGAAGACTTCCGGAAGCGACGCGCTGAAATCCGGTGAAGGCGGTGAAGCGGGCGTCACGGGAACGCTTCCCAGCGGGCGCGGAGCCGTGGGAGGTGGAGGAGGACATGGACATCACGATGGCCGGAGCGTGCGGGATGGACGACCCCGGGCACATATCACCCGGGTAAAAAAGACCGCACAATATTACCCGGGTGATATCTGAGAGCAAGAGGCCACGTCCCACGCCCCCACTCGGGGAGCCGCCGGCCCGAGACCCCGTTCGCTAAGCGGTCGGCCGAGGTTCCGCCTCGCGCCGCCTTGGAGCCACGGCGGAAGTGGTCGACGGCCCTCGCCGGCGAAGAGCCACTTTGTGGGCGACCAGACCCACGCAGTAGAGCACGCCGGTCACGAGATGGACCCAGACGATGGCGGCCAGCCAACCGGCGTGGGTGACCGCCTGAATGAGGTACCCCGAGAGGATCATCGGTCCCAGAACCCACATGGTCGTCGTTCCCGACCTCCGAGCCCGACGAACCCGCCCACGATAGTGCTTCCAGACGTGGTCCAGCGCGATGGTGCCCACTGCCAGCACCATGACCGGCGCGACCACGATGTGAGCCTTGAGCACCCAAGGCTGGAGGGGGTGATTGATCACCGCCCACTCCGAGATGGGCGCCAACATCTCCTTCATCCACCAGTAGACTGCGCCGGTGAAGGCGGTGGCGACGGAGCTCCCCCAGAGAAGCCACTTCTGGACCGGCGTCATCACTTCGGGACGCCCTCCCCCGCACCCAGGGGCGAGACCACCCGGTGCAACGCCAAGACGCGCCGTGCTGCGTTGGATACCGCGAGGGCCGTGAGCGTGGCACCCGTGAGGGTGGGGATGTCGCCCCGCACGGAGAGCTCCGGGGTCAGCGCACGGCCGTCGAAGAGGTCCAGCCAACCTTCCGGAGCCCGGTACTCGGGGGGCTCCCGGAACGAGACGGTCTCCATGCGCCGAATCCTCGCGTCCGGACCCACGACGACCATGAGGACCTGGTCGAGGGTCCGCACGATATGGGCATCGAAGTAAGCCACCGCCGACGGCCGGCCGTCGTTCATGGCGACGTAGTACGTGACGATGGTGGATCCCATGTCCACGGACGATCCCGCCAGCTCCCGGGCTCGCTGCAACTGAGCGTCGTCTAGATATGCCGTGCGCCGCTCGATGGCGTCCGCGTCTGGAAACGCCATTGCGAGGGCCTGGTCCTGGGTGAGGATCTGGGCATCCACGCCGGTGGCGGGCACGGCCACGACCAGAGCCAGGGGGAGCGCCACCGCGGCGACGCTCCCCCGGAACAGCCGGCGAATCAGAACAGCCACCCGATCTGCACGTTGAGCTGATCCACGCCGGTGTTGGCCTGGTTGGACACGTCGGACCAGTCGAGCTTCCAGACGACCTGCGGTACCGGCTTCCAGGCGATCCCGGCGGAGAATGCCGTGATCTCGTTGGCCGGGTTGGCGGCGAAGCCGGGAGCGACCTCACGCTGCGTGTTGGCCTTCTCGTACCGCACGTAGGGGCGGAGCTCATGGTTGGTGCCCAAGCCCCTGAGGACATCGTACCCCACCTCCCCGTACCACCCGAGCATGTCGGTGCCGATGCCATCCGACCCCGTCAAGCCGTTGAGCTCGTTGAGCTCCGCCACATCGCTCACCTGTGCCCCTGCCACCAGTCCGCGGATCACCCACCCCTGGACGCGATAATCGGCGTGAAGGTCCCAGATGACGACCCGGCCACCCACCGCTTCGCCATTCAGCTCCCGGTTCTGCGCGGTCTGCCCGACATACGCGGACGCGCCCACGCGGAGTCCCGGCCTCCCGGTGTAGTCCACGCGGCCTGCCACTCCGAAATCTTCGGCGAGAGCCTCACCGCCCTTCTGTCGTCCTCCCCGGAGCCCGGCTCCGTTGAACGCACCACCGTCGAAGGAGTTGAGCGCGTACGCGCGCCACTCCACCGGACCGGCCTCGCCGTAAAGGCCCACGCCGTTCTCGCGCCACGTCGTCGGGATGATCCGACTCTCCGTGATGGATCGCTTGGTCCCCAGGAAGTACGTGGGCTCGTGCAACTCGTTGACCAGCCCCATGGGCGCGAGAAGGAGCCCGCCCCGAAGCCCGACCTTGTCGGTGATCTGGTAGTCCACGTAGGCGAACTCGAGGAAAGCCTCCGTGGCGTGCTCGATCTCGATCTCGGTATTGAGCAGGACGCGGTCGTTGAACTTGTAGCCGATATAGACGATCCCCCGCAGCGCGTCGAACTCGTCGGTTGCACCGGAAGGAAGGCCGTCTTCGCGCTGGGTAGCGAAGTTCTCGTAGACGATCTCCCCGTACCCGCCGATGGAGACGCCTCGCTGCACCTGGTAGACCTTCGATGCGCCGAACGGGAGGCCGCCGATGGCGGTGTCGGCTTCGACCACGTCCGCACCGAGCTGCATACGCTCGAGCTCACGGGTGACGGCCTCGATTCGGCGCTCCAGCTCCGTAATCCTTGCCGAGTCCGGCTCCTGGGCCATGGCCGGGGCTCCGGCGGCGAGGAACAGGGTCCCCGCGCCGATGAGGGGAAGACGACGGAACGAACGGAATATGTTGAACACGATATCAGATCTCATTGTGGGTCATCATGTTGGTGATGGAGCCA
>CAYGKI010000040.1:0-5312 GCA_964350235.1 uncultured Gemmatimonadaceae bacterium
TGAAGCTCCTCTCCATCGACGAGAAGGGGCGGCTGCGCCTCTCCCGCCGGGCCGCGTTGGCCGAGGAAGGTGGCGCAGCGGAGGCGGATGAAGCAGGGGCCTGACCGTACCGATCAGCAGGCGGTATGCCGGAGGAGCCACGGGCCGACCAGGCCCGTGCGCTCCTCCGCGTCGTTTCACGGATCTCGCGCCAGCGTCGGCATCATGACCGGAGCGTCCGCATCCGGTCCAGACCTGGAGGAGATCCGCCGCACCGAGCTGTCCAATGGCACCGTGGTCGTCAGCGAACGGATCCCCGGGATCCGATCGGTGGCCGGAGGCGTGTGGGTGCGGCACGGCGGGGCCCACGAGGGCCGAGTGGAGGAGGCCGGCGCGAGCCACCTGCTCGAGCACATGGTGTTCAAGGGGACCCGCAGCCGTTCGGCGGCGGAGATCGCGCTGGCGTTGGAGCGCCTGGGCGGATCTCTGGACGCGTACACCACCCGCGAGCACACGTCGTATCAGGCACGGGTCCTGGACGAGCATCTGCCGGAAGCCATGGACGTGCTGGCGGACCTCACGCTGGCGCCCAGGCTGGACCCCGACGATCTGGCATTGGAGCGCGAGGTCGTGCTGGAGGAGATCGCCCAGGTGGAGGACACGCCCGACGACCTGGTCTTCGAGCTCCACGCCGAGCGGTTCTGGGAGGGGCACCCTTACGGCCGCCCCATCCTGGGCACCACCGAGTCGGTGTCGTCCATGAGCGCGGAGACGCTGAGGGAGATCCACCAGCGCGCCTACACCGGGCGCAACCTGGTGGTGGCCGTGGCGGGTGCCCTCGACCACGACCAGGTGGTGGAACGGGCGGAGCGGCTCTTCGGGGACGCGCCTTCGGGCGAGCGTGTTCCCCAGGTGGAAGAGCCGGGGGAGGCGAGGCGGGGGTACGAGCACGAGCCGCGCTCCACGGCCCAGACCCACCTGGTGTTCGCCACCGAGCTTCCGGGGCGGAGCCACCCCGACCGGTACGCGCACATCCTCCTCTCGGCGGCGTTGGGCGGTGGCATGAGCTCGCGACTCTTCCAGCGGGTCCGGGAGGAGTTGGGCCTCTGTTACTCCGTGTTCAGCTTCCAGTCGTTCTACCATGCGGCGGGCGTCGCCGGAGTCTACGTGGGCACACGGCCCGCGACGGCGGACCAAGCGGCGGCCGAGGTACGGAGAGAGCTGGAGAAGCTGGCGCGGTCCGGTCTTCCGGACAGAGAGCTGGAGGACGTCCGCAGACAGGTGAAGGGCCAGATCATGCTGTCCCTCGAGTCCCCCGGGGCGCGCGTACACAGGCTCGCCTCGCTGGAGATGCACGAGGAGCCCTTCGTAGGCCTGGAGACCCTGTTGTCGCGGGTGGATGCCGTGTCGGGGGACGACGTGCGACGCGTGGCGGCGTCCTACGCCCCGGACCGGCACTTCGCCATGTCTCTCGGCCCCGATGCAGTGACCCCATGACCCAGACCTTTCGACTCGGGAGCTGACGTGCTGATCGGAGTCCCTCGTGAGATCAAGTCGGACGAATACCGGGTGGCACTGACCCCTGCCGGCGCGGAAGACCTGACCCGCTCCGGTCACCAGCTCGTCATCGAGGCGGGCGCGGGGCTGGGAAGCGGCTTCACCGACGACTTCTACCAGAACGCGGGCGCGCGCGTGGTGGACACCGCGGAGGAGGTCTGGGCGTCGGCGGAGATGATCCTGAAGGTGAAGGAGCCCATTCAGCCGGAGTGGCCGCTCATGCGGCCCGGCCAGGTCATCTTCACCTACTTCCACTTCGCCGCGTCCGAGCCTTTGACCCGCGCGGTCATGGCGTCGGGCGCCATCGCCATCGCCTACGAGACGGTGGAGCTGGAGAGCGGCGAGCTGCCCCTCTTGACCCCCATGAGCGAGGTGGCCGGACGAATGGCCGTCCAGGAGGGGGCGAAGTACCTGGAGAAGCCCCAGGGAGGCCTCGGCGTGCTCCTGGGTGGTGTTCCCGGCGTCCTCTCGGGGAAGGTGCTGATTCTCGGCGGCGGTGTGGTGGGCACCAACGCGGCCAAGATGGCCGCCGGGCTGGGGGCCCGGGTTTCCATCATGGACGTGAACCTGCACCGGCTCCGGTACCTGGACGATGTCATGCCCGCCAACGTCCAGGGGCTCTACAGCACCCGCTACGCCATCCGGAAGCAGGTGGAGGACGCGGATCTGGTCATCGGTGCGGTGCTCATCCCCGGAGCGAAGGCGCCCAAGCTCATCGAGGCCGACGATCTGAAGCTCATGCGGCCGGGCACGGTCATCGTGGACGTGGCTGTGGACCAGGGTGGGTGCGTGGAGACCATCCGGCCCACCACGCACAAGGATCCGGTATACACGGTGGACGGGGTCATCCACTACGGCGTGGCGAACATGCCGGGCGGTGTCCCGCGCACCAGCACCTTGGCGCTCACCAACGCCACGCTCCCGTATGCTCGGGCGTTGGCGGGGAAGGGGTGGCGGAAGGCGTGCGCCGACGACTCCGCGCTGCTGAGGGGTGTGAACGTCGTGGAGGGGAGCGTCACCTACGCCGGAGTGGCCGAGGCCTTCGACCTGGAGTTGCGTCCGGTGGACGACGCCATTCTGGGGGACCGTCGCGCATGAGCAATCAGGTCCGGTTCATCCGCGTGGGCGGCGAGCACGACCTGGAGCCTCCGGCTCGGGGGAGCGCACACGCCGCCGGATACGACGTGCGATCCGCCGAGGACGTGACGCTCCAACCCGGTGACATCCGTCTGGTGGGAACGGGATTTGCACTGGAGATCCCGGACCATCTCGAGTGCCAGGTGCGTCCCAGGTCGGGGCTCGCGCTGAAGCACGGGATCACGGTGCCCAACAGCCCCGGAACCATCGATCCCGACTACCGTGGCGAGGTTCGCGTCATTCTCCAGAACCTGGGTCCGGAAGCGGTTCACCTCCGTAGAGGGGAGCGGATCGCCCAGCTGGTGTTCGCGCGGTTCGAGACGCCCGAGCTCGTCGAGGTGGCTGCTCTGTCGGGGACCGACCGGGGTGCCGGTGGATTCGGAAGCACCGGCACTTCGTGAGATATTTGGCTGAGCGCAACGATTTTCTGGCATCCGGCAAGCTGTAAACGTATGTTTCGAATTCCCGGCCCGCCTGCGGCCCGCCTCGTCCTCGCATTCGCCTGACAGACGCTACCGTGTCCTTACTGAGCAACTGGCTGAACTCGGGGCGCCTCGTGCCCGTGAACGACATCGCGGTGGACCTCGGCACCGCCAACACCCTCGTCTACGTGAAGGGTGAGGGCATCGTGTTGAACGAGCCCTCGGTGGTGGCGGTGGAGAAGGGGAGCCGTCGCATCATGGGCATAGGCCTGGAAGCCAAGCGGATGCTGGGCCGCACCCCGGAAGGCATCGAGGCCATTCGCCCCCTGAAGGACGGGGTCATCGCCGACGTGGACGTGACGGAGATGATGCTCCGCCACTTCCTGAAGCAGGTGACGGCCAAGCGCATCTTCCGCATCAAGCCGCGGGTGGTGGTGGGGGTGCCCTCGGGCATCACGGAGCTGGAGCGACGGGCGGTGCGGTCTTCGGCCATGTCCGCCGGCGCCAAGGGGGTCTACATGGTGGACGAGCCCATGGCGGCCGCCATCGGCGTGGGGCTTCCGGTGGAGACGCCCACGGGGAACATGGTCATCGACATCGGCGGCGGGACCACCGAGATCGCGGCCATCGCCCACGGCCGAGGCCATCAAGGTGCAGATCGGCTCGGCCTTCGACTTCGGCGAGGAGCGGGAGATGGAGGTGAAGGGGCGGGATCTGGTGTCCGGGATCCCCAAGACCGTCACCGTCCATTCCCAGGAAGTGCGAGAGTGCATCCAGGAGCCCATCCAGGCCATCGTCGAGGCGGTGCGCCGGGCGCTGGAGATCACGCCGCCGGAGCTCTCGTCGGACATCGTCGATCGAGGCATCGTCATGACCGGCGGCGGCGCCATGATCCGAGGTCTCGACCGCCTCCTTCAGCATGAGACGAACCTCCCCATCCACGTGGACGAGGAGCCGCTCACGTGCGTGGTCCGGGGCGCTGGACGCGTGCTCGACGACTTCCAAAAGTACCGCTCGGTCCTCGTCCAGTAGCGTCGGCGTCGAGGAGGGCGCGTGGCAGTTCTGGGGGATGACACCGAGATCGGCGGGGGCCGGAGGCAGACGGTCCTCTCCGTCGTGTTCGTCATCGTGGGGCTGGCGCTGGGCACCCTCGGAGAGCAGACCCAGCAGCGTGTCGCCGGGGCGGTCCGGGGCAGCGTGCTCCGCCCGTTCCTCGCCATGCAGGAGGGCCTGGCCCTGGCCCGTACCCGGGCGGGCGACGTGGATGTCCTGATGACGCGGCTGGACTCGCTCTCGGCCATCCTCACGCATCAGGCCGTCCTGGTGGAGGAGAACGCCACGCTCCGGGGCTTGTTGGACCTTTCCGAGCGCCTGGGGCCGCGATTCCGATCGGCCACCGTCCTGCGACCCGGAACGCCCGGCGCGGAGAGCATGTTCCTCCTGGACCTGGGCGCCGAGGACGGTATCGCGGCCGGGGCGCCGGTCCTGAGCCCGGGAGGGCTCGTCGGGGTCGTTCGGGACGTGGGCGTATCGAGCGCCGTGGCCATGGACTGGACGCACCCGGACTTCCGGGCCAGCGGCATGGTGGTGGGTACCGAGATGTACGGCATCGTGGAGAACCGCCGCGGCGCCTTCCGTGAGGAGGATCGACTGGTCCTCACCGGCACCGCGTACAACGAGGTGGTGCCCGACGGCTCGAGGGTGGTGACCAGCGGCCTCGGCGGGATCTACCCCCGCGGCGTGCCCATCGGAACCATCGACGGGGTGGCGGACTACGAGGGCTCCTGGCGGAAGAGCTACTGGCTCCGGCCCAGCGTGCTGCCCGCGGAGGTGACCCACGTGCTCGTTCCGCTGGCCCAGGGCGACAGTACAGGCATCGTGTGGCCGGAGGAGGGGGGAGTCCCCACGCTCGATCCGGACGAGGCGCGCCCGGACAGCGCGGATCCGGGTGAGGATGCGCCCCGGGCCGACGGGGGCGGGTGATGCGCACCACCCTGGTGCTGGTGGTGGGCGGCCTCGCCGTCCTGCACTTCTTGCTGCATGTTGGATTCGGCGTGGGTCTGGCGGCGCCCGACCTGTTGACGGTGGGCCTCCTCCTGGCGGCGCGGGAGATGCGGTCCGGTTGGGCCGCCGGGCTCGGGCTCGCCTTCGGGCTGCTGGAGGACGCGCTCAGCGTGCTGGCGTTCGGTGCCAACGCCGTCACCATGGCGCTCCTGG
>CAYGKI010000040.1:5322-14509 GCA_964350235.1 uncultured Gemmatimonadaceae bacterium
CCCGCGAGCTGTTCGTGGGGGATTCGCTGACGTTCGCTGTTTCCTACTTCTTCATCGGCAAGTGGCTGCGGGACATCGTGCACTGGTTCCTGGTGGGTGACGAGCTCAGGCGACCGTTCCTGGAGCAGGCGGTGCTCCAGGGCTTCGCGGGCGCGGCGTATGCCGCGGTCGTGGGCGTTGCCGTGCTTCTCGTCACCGGGATGTCCACGGAGCGATGAACGTCTTCCATCCGCATCGCCGGCGGGTCCGCGCCAGGACGGCCTACATCCTTCTGGGGCTCGTGATGGGCGTCCTGGTGGCCGGGTTCTTCCGGGTCCAGGTCCTCCGCTCCAGCACGTGGGAGCTCAGGGCCGAATCGAATCGGATTCGGCGCCTCCCCGTTCCGGCGCCGCGTGGGACGATCTACGACCGCGACGGCCGCATCCTGGCCGACAACGTTCCGGGATACGCCATCACCCTGCTGCCCATGCCGTTGGACTCGGCGCGGGCGGTGCTGGGACGGCTCGCCGAGCATGTCGAGCTGTCCGACGAGCGGATCGAGCGGACCCTCCAGACCCTGACCCGCTTCGGACGCGAGGTCGTGGTGGATCCCGACGCCGACTTCCAGGCCGTGTCCGTCATCGAGGAGCGACGGAGCCTGTTTCCCGGCGTGTAGGTGGAGATGCGACCCCGACGGCGATACGTCCTCGGCGAGGCCGCCGCCCATGTCCTGGGGTACGTGGGCGAGATCACCGCCGACGAGCTGGCCTCCCCGGAGTACCTCTCCGACCGGTACGAGCGGGGCATGACCGTCGGGAAGCTGGGCATGGAGCGGCAGTACGAGAGCAGGCTCCAGGGCCGTCAAGGGTGGAAGTACGTGGAGTTCGACGCGCGGGGCCGGATCGTGGGCGACTTCAGCGGCGTACGCACGGACCCTGGGGAGCCGGGCGAGGACATCCATCTGTACCTCGACTACGAGCTGCAGGAGTACATCCACCGGATCTTCCCCGATTCCATGTCCGGCGCGGTGGTGGTTCTGGACCCCGCCGACGGCGCGGTGCTGGCCATGTACTCGGCCCCCACCTACGACCCCAACGCCTTCGTGGGGGGAATCGACGACGCCGTCTGGCGTGACCTTTCGTCCGACGAGGCCCGTCCCATGTTCAACCGGCCGGTGATGGGGCTCTATCCCCCGGCCTCCACGTGGAAGCTGGCCTCGGCGGGGATCGGTCTGGACCTGGGCGTCATCACCCCGGACGAAGAGATGCCCGACCCGTGCACGGGGGGATGGCAGTTCGGGAACCGGTACTTCCGGTGCTGGGACCCCCGGGGGCACGGCTTCAACAACCTCACCGAGGCCATCGGCAACTCCTGCGACGTCTACTTCTATCAGCTGGGGGTCCGGATCGGGCTGGACCGCCTGCTGGAACGTTCCACGGACATCGGCTTCAGCCGTCGCTGTGGTGTGGATCTGCCACAGGAGAGTCAGGGCGTCTTTCCGGAGAGTCGCGACTTCTGGCGGAGGACCTTCGGGTACTCGCCCACGGAAGGTGAGACGCTCTCCCTGGCCATCGGCCAGGGACCGAACTCGCAGACGCCCCTCAAGATGGCCCAGTTCTACGTCGCTCTGGCCCGTGACGGGTCGGCGCCGGCGCCCCGCATCGCCAAGGACGTCGAGCTGGACGGCGGCTGGGAGCTGAATCTCACGCCGGAGCACCTGGCGGCCCTTCGGGACGGCCTGCGATACGTCACCGCGCCGGGTGGCACGGCGCACTTCGGCACGGCTCTGGAGCACTGGGAGATCCTGGGGAAGACCGGCACCGGGCAGAATTCCTTGAGCATCCAGGGACTGGCGGAGGACCATGCCTGGTTCGCGGGCATGGCCGGTCCGCCCGGAGGGGCACCCGAGGTAGTGGTGGCCGTGCTGGTGGAGTACGGTGAGAGCGGGTCGGCCATGGCGGCGCCCATCATGGCCAAGACCGCCGACTTCTACCTGCGACGTAAGCACCGTATCCCCACGGACACCATCCAGACCTACCTGGAGCACCTTCGCGCTGGCGTCCCGGCGCCGTGGTACCGGGAGCGCTTTCCACAGGCCGGGCGGCCGACACGCCAATGAGGCGCTTGCTCCGCATCTGGTCGGTGGATCCCTGGTTCGTGCCGGGCGTGGCCGCCTTGAGCATCTTCGGCATCGCCATGATCTACTCGGCGGGGGAGGTGCACGTCCCCAACCCGGTCACCCAGTTCGCGTGGGTCCGGCAAGCCGTCTGGTTCGGCCTGGCCATCGGAGCGTTCTCCGTCCTCTCCCGGGTCCCGGCCCGCTGGCTGGAGTGGGTGGCCGTTCCGTCCTACGTGCTGAGCGTGGTGCTGCTGGCGGCCACCCTCGTCGTGGGTACCGGATTCGGCACCGCAGCCGGCGTGAAGAGCTTCATCGATCTCGGCTTCATGCGCTTCCAGCCGTCCGAGATCGCCAAGCTCGCCACGATCCTGGCCCTCTCCCGGTACCTGGCACAGCGGGACCGACCCTTGACGTCCCTCCGGGACTTTCTGGCTCCCGCCGGACTCGTCGGGCTTCCGGTGGTCCTCGTGCTGCTCCAGCCCGACCTGGGCACCGCCATGGCGTTCGGCGGCATCCTGTTCGCCATGCTGTTCTGGGCCGGGGCGCCCCTCGCCCTTCTCCTGCTCCTGGTGAGCCCGGTTCTGGCGCTCGTCCTGTCCTTCGACATCCGGGTGTGGTCCTGGTACATCCTGGCGCTCATCGGCTTCCTCTACCTCTACCGGTATCGCCTCTTCCTGGCCGAGTCCGTGGCCGTGGTGCTCGCCAACTTCGCCGCCGGGACCATCGCACGACCGCTCTGGAACTCCCTGGCCGAGTACCAGCGTAACCGGATCCTGGTCTTCCTGGACCCGGAGGTCGACCCTCGCGGCGCCGGCTATCAGCTCATCCAGTCCAAGGTGGCGGTGGGAAGCGGCGGACTCACGGGCCAGGGCTTCACCCTGGGACCCCAGAAGCGCTTCGATTTCCTTCCGGAGCAGCACACCGACTTCATCTTCAGCGTGGTGGGCGAGGAGCTCGGCTTTCGGGGGACCTTGTTGGCCATCCTGCTCTTCGCGTATGTCCTCAGCCGGCTGGTCAAGATGGCCGACGACGTATCGGATCCCTTTGCCGGTCTGGTGCTCATGGGTATCTTCGGCGCCTGGCTCGTCCATGTCTTCGTCAACATCGGCATGACCATCGGCATCGTGCCGATCACGGGCATCCCGCTCCCGTTCGTGAGCTACGGCGGGACGTTTCTCTTGATGTCGTGGGTCGCTGTCGCCATCGCCGTCCGCGTGGCCCACGAGAGGTAGGTCCATGGCTTGGTTCCGTAAGGACAAGAAGCCCCTCAACGCCCAGGACCGGAGGGATCTCCCTTCGGATGTGTTCGACAAGTGCAAGGGCTGCGGCGAGATCCTCTATCGCGAGCGGCTCGCCCAGAACCTGAACGTCTGTCCCAACTGCGGCCACCACCTTCGCATCTCGGCGGATGCGTACGTGAGCGTGCTGCTGGACAGCGCCACCTTCGAAGAGCACGACGGGGGACTCCGGGCGGACGATCCCCTGGAGTTCACCGATCTGAAGCCCTATCGGGACCGCATCAAGGCCGCCGAGTCCAAGGGCAGGAACGAGGGTGTGATCACGGGCACCGGCCGCCTGAGTGGGATCGAGGTCGCTCTGGCCGTCATGGACTTCTCCTTCATCGGCGGGTCCATGGGGTCGGTGGTGGGGGAGAAGATCGCGCGCGTCGCCCGCCTCGCTCTCGAGCGTGAGCTTCCGCTCATCGTGGTCAGCGCCTCGGGTGGCGCCCGCATGCAGGAAGGGATCTACTCGCTCATGCAGATGGCCAAGACCTCGGCGGTTCTGGCTCGAATGCACGAGCGGGGCCTGCCGTTCGTGTCGGTGCTGACGCACCCCACGACGGGAGGCGTGACGGCTTCCTTCTCCATGCTCGGTGACGTGAACATCGCCGAGCCCGGGGCCCTCATCGGCTTCGCCGGTCCCCGGGTCATCGAGGAGACCATCCGGCAGGAGCTGCCGGAGGGATTCCAGCGGGCCGAGTTCCTCCGTGAGCACGGCATGGTGGATCGCGTCGTGGACCGTCGGGAGCTCAAGCAGGAGATCTCCGTGTTGCTTCGCCACATGTACGTCGGGTGGGACTCCTAGCCGGAAGCGCGCCGGTGGCTCCGGAGCGGCTCGACCGGCCGTTCCAGGACCCTCTGGTCCGCAAGCTGTTTCCGCCGCTGGCCACGGGCGTTCACTGGGGTCTGGAGCGAACGGAGCGTGCCCTGGCCGCGCTGGGCCATCCTCACCGGGCGTACCCCACGCTCCACGTGGGGGGCACCAACGGGAAGGGGTCGGTGACCACCACCCTGTCGTCGGTCCTACGTCGCCAGGGGTATCGGGCCGGGTGCTACACCTCTCCGCACCTCTGCTCCTTCAGGGAGCGGATTCTGGTGGACGGGCGCCCGCTGGACGAGGACAGCCTCCTCGGCTACGCACGTGAGATCCACGACGCCGTCGTGGGCTCCGGGCTCACGTTCTTCGAGGCCGTCACCGTCCTGGCGTTCCACGTGTTCGCCAGGGAGCGGGTGGATTTTGCCGTCATGGAGGTGGGGCTCGGCGGGCGGTTGGACGCCACCAACGTCATCCGCCCCGAGGTCGCCGCGGTGACCAACGTGGCCATGGACCATGCCGACTTCCTCGGCGACACGCTGGAGCAGATCGCCCGGGAGAAGGCGGGGATCATGAAGGCGGGCGTGCCGTTCGTCACCGCGGAGCAGGCGCCCGGTTCGCGCCGGGTCTTCGAGGAGGTGGCGGGGGCGCTGGGTGTACGCGTGTCCTACGTGGAATTCGATTCCGTGACGGACGTGGCCGTGCACCCGGAGCACACCTCGTTCAGCGTCGACACCCGGAGCTGGGGTGCGCTCGAGCTGCGGACGCCCCTGGTGGGTCGGCATCAGGCCATGAACGCCGCGCTCGCCGTGGCCGTGCTCGACCACCTGCCCGAGCGGCACAAGCCGTCCGAGGAAGCGGTGCGCCTCGGGATCGCCGGCGTGGAGTATCGGGGTCGGGACGAGCTCTTCCGTCAGGGCGGGGTGACGTGGCTGCTCGACGTGGCGCACAACACGGCGGGCATCGCTTCGCTGGTCGATACCATGGACACGCTGGATCTCCCGGGCCCGGTCGTGGCTCTGGTGGGCGTCCTGGGTGACAAGGACTGGAGCGCCATGCTCCCGCCGTTGCTGGAGCGGGTCTCCACGGCGGTGCTGACGCAGCCTCCCACGGCACCTCCCGAGCGGCGCTGGAGCCCCGAAGAAGTGGCGTCCCGGGTGGCGGGAGTCACGGAGCTGGCCGTGGAGGAGGAGTTCCCGCGGGCCGTCGAGATGGCCCGGATGGCCGCCGACGGCGGCACGGTCATCGTCACCGGATCCGTCCATACCGTGGGCGGCGCCATGAAGCTCCTGGACAGGGAGCCGCTGAAGCTGTTCCGGTAGGGGAGTTCCCGGCGGCGGGGTCCACGGGGGGTGTCGGCCGGGCGGAGGTGGGGCGCCACCCTTCAAGCTCACGGGTGACTTCCCTAGATTGCGCGTCTATGTCCGCACCCGACTTCCAGAGACTGCCCGGCTTCAGGGACTTCCCGCCGGAAGACCTCGCGTTCCGCAATCGGATCTTCGAGTCCTGGCGCCGCGTCGCGCTGCGCTACGGCTTCTCGGAGTACGATGGGCCGCCGCTGGAGGCACTCGAGCTCTACGTGGAGAAGAGCGGCGAGGAGATCGTCGGCCAGCTCTACAATTTCACCGACAAGGGTGGCCGGGAGGTGGCGCTGCGCCCGGAGATGACGCCGTCCCTGGCGCGTATCCTGGGCGGCATGAGCCGGGGGATGAGCAAGCCCATCCGGTGGTTCTCCATGCCTCAGCTGTTCCGCTACGAGCGTCAGCAGCGGGGGCGCCTGCGCGAACACTTCCAGTGGAACGTGGACATCGTCGGCGAGGCCGGCGTGGCCGCCGACGCGGAGGTCCTTGCCGTAGGCATCGACGGACTGCGCGACCTGGGCCTGACGCACCGGGACTTCTATGCGCGGGTGTCCGATCGCCGACTCCTGAGCGCCGTCCTGGGCGCCCTCGGGGTGGAACAGGACAGGAGGGCCGCCGCCTTCGCCGTGGTGGACAAGGTGGAGCGGGAGGACCGGGACCGGACCCTCGCCCGGCTGCGAGAGGAAGTAGGCCTTCCCGATGGGGACGCCCGTGCGCTGGTGGAGATCCTGGACCGTGGGCTCGAAGACATCGCCACGCGATTCGGGGACCGCGACGACGTGGGGCCCGAGGTGGAGCGGCTGAGGGACTACCTGGCCATCCTCGAGGCCATGGGTCTCGGCGAGTTCGTCTCCGTGGATCTGAGGATCGTACGTGGCCTGGCCTACTACACGGGCATCGTCTTCGAGCTCTTCGATCGCAAGGGCGAGCTGCGCGCCATCTGTGGTGGGGGACGGTACGACCGGCTCCTCGAGCTGGTGGGCGGCGAGCCGCTGCCCGCGGTCGGGTTCGGCATGGGGGACGTGGTCCTCGGCGAGCTCCTCAGGGAACGGGGACTCGAGCCGGATACCGCCAAGCGCATCGACTACTTCGTGGTACCGGTGACCCCCGACCAGAGATCGGAGGCCATGGGCATCGCACAGAGGCTCCGGGCGCGTGGCCACAGCGTGGCCTATGCCCTCAGGGAACAGGGCGTGGGGAAGCAGCTCAAGGCGGCGGGGAAGGAAGGCGCCGAGGAGGCGGTCCTCGTGGGGCCCGACGAACTGGCCCGTGGCGTGGTCACGGTGCGAAGCATGGCGGACGGATCGGAGCGGGAGCTCGAGCTGAAGGAGCTGTCGTGAACCGCTCCGAAGAGGACACGGCCCGCGCCACACGAGAGGTGACCGCGCGGGCGATTCGTCGTCTGGATGTCCTGGAATGGGCCATCTTCGCCGGTGCGGGGGTGCTGGCCACCATCGGTGGCGCGCTCATCGCCCTCCTTGTCGCCGGCCCCCTGGGATTCGATTTCCGACCTACGTGGCTGGTGGCCTCCCTGGTGCTCTTCGTGGTCCCCGGAGCCATCGCCCTCACCATCCTCCGCCGGGACGAACGCCGGCGTGCCAAGCGCCTCGAACAACTGCGTAGAGAACGCGACCGCGACTCATGACCGACGAAAAGAAGCTCACCCCGAGGGCCGAAGACTTCTCGGCCTGGTACAACGAGATCGTTCAGCGCGCCGAGCTGGCGGACCACTCGCCCGTTCGCGGGAGCATGGTGATCCGCCCCTGGGGCTACGGCATCTGGGAGCTCATGCAGAGGGCCCTGGACGACATGTTCAAGGCCACCGGTCACGAGAACGCGTACTTCCCGCTTCTCATCCCCATGAGCTTCATCGAGAAGGAGAAGGAGCACGTGGAGGGCTTCGCGCCCGAGCTGGCGGTGGTGACCCAGGCCGGGGGCAAGGTGTTGGAGGAGCCGTACGTCATCCGGCCCACGTCGGAGACCATCATCTACTCCATGTACGCCAAGTGGGTGCAGAGCTATCGGGATCTCCCCATCCTGATGAACCAGTGGGCCAACGTGATGCGTTGGGAGCTGCGCACGCGCCTGTTCCTGAGAACGTCCGAGTTCCTGTGGCAGGAGGGGCATACGGCGCACGCCACGCCCGAGGAGGCCGAAGAGGAGACCCGGACCATGCTCGGCGTCTACCGGACGTTCATGGAGGACTGGATCGCCATGCCTCCGCTCACCGGGCTCAAGTCGCCGTCGGAAACCTTCGCCGGCGCCGTGCGCACCTACGCGTGCGAGGCGCTCATGCAGGACAACAAGGCGCTCCAGGCCGGCACGTCCCACTTCCTCGGCCAGAACTTCGCCAAGCAGTTCGATCTCAAGTTCCAGTCCGAGGCCGGGCAGGAGGAGTACGCGTGGAACACGTCCTGGGGCGTGTCGACCCGGCTCGTCGGTGGTCTGGTCATGAGCCACGGTGACGACGACGGCCTCGTGGTGCCGCCTCGCCTGGCGCCCACCCAGGTGGTGATCGTGCCCATCCTCCGGGACCAGGACGACGCTCGGGTCCTGGAGAAGGCCGAGGAAGTCCGTCGGCGCCTCACCGACGCCGGGGTCCGCGCCAAGGTGGACGCGCGCGACAACCTGTCGCCGGGCGCGAAGTACTACGAGTGGGAACGGAAGGGCGTTCCGTACCGGGTGGAGGTGGGACCGCGCGATCTGGAGAAGGGTCAGCTCGCCCTCGCGCGTCGACTGGTTCCGGAGGGACAGAAGCGGAAGCAGTTCGTTCCGGAGGGTGAGGCCATCGCCGAGCTTCCCGCGCTCCTGGAGGCCTTCCAGGTGGAGCTGAGGGAGCGCGCCCGCGAGCGGCGGGACGCCAACTCGGTGCGGGGTGTGCGTTCCATGGACGAGCTGGTGGAGGCGTTCGAGCAGGGCGCCGGGTTCGTCTACACGGGCTGGTGCGGCGACGAGGCGGTGGAAGAGGAGGTGAAGGAGCGCACGAAAGCCACCATCCGCGTGCTCCCGGACGAGGAGTTCCGGTCGGAGACCACGCCGGCGAAATGTGTGTCGGGGGACCGCGCGTCGGTGTCCGAGGTCGTCTGGGCGAGGGCGTATTGATGCACCACGAACACGACAAGGTCCTGATTCTCGACTTCGGGTCCCAGTTCACCCAGCTCATCGCGCGACGGATCCGGGAGGAGCGCGTCTTCTGCGAGATTCATCCGCCGACACGCTCGCTGGAGTGGATCCGCGAATGGGGCCCGAAGGCCGTCATCCTCAGCGGCGGCCCGGCCTCGGTCTACGACGAGGGCGTCCCCACCATCGACAAGGATCTCCTGGAGGTGGGGATTCCCGTCCTGGGCATATGTTACGGCATGCAGCTCATCGCCCTGCACGAGGGCGCCAAGGTGGAGCAGGGGAAGCGTGAGTACGGACGGGCGGAGCTCGACGTGGCGCGCGACGGGGAGCTGTTCGCAGGATTCGACCCGGGGGAGTCCACGACCGTGTGGTGCTCGCATGGAGACCACGTCCTCGAGCCGCCGCCGGGATACGAGACCCTGGCTTCCACCAAGACGCTTCCAGTGGCGGCGTTCGCCGACGCGAGCCGTAAGATCTACGGCGTGCAGTTCCACCCGGAGGTGGCGCACAC
>CAYGKI010000041.1:0-3726 GCA_964350235.1 uncultured Gemmatimonadaceae bacterium
CACGTCCCGCTACGGGGTGAGCCTCGTGACCCTGCGCTTCTCGTGGGGCACGGACATGGACTTCGCCATGCTCAACGTCCGCGAGCGGATGGACAATGCCCGGAGCGGGCTCCCGCAGAGCGCCAGCCGCCCGGTGATCCTCCGGGTGGATCCCGAGTCGGAGCCGGTGATGACGCTCTCGGTGGTGGGCGGCGCCGACCTCTGGGCCACCAAGGAGTTCGCGGAGACCGTGTTCCGGCGCCGTCTCGAGCAGGTGGACGGGGTGGCACAGGCGGCGGTGGCCGGTGGCCTGGACGGCGAGACCCAGGTCGAGGTGGACCCGGGCGCCGTGGAAGCCTTCGGGCTCACGCTCCAGCAGATCGCCGAGGCGCTGGACGCCGCCAACGTGTCGGCTCCGGGCGGCACCATCCTGCAGGGGCGGTACCGCTATCCCCTGCGCACGCTGGGTGAGTTCCGCACCGTGGAGGAGATCGCCGACGTCGTCGTGGCCCGACGGGCGGTGGCTTCCTCCTCCGCCGCTCCGGGCACGGGGGGGGACGCGCAGGGATACCAGGTGATCCGTCTTCGCGACGTCGGGCGGGTGATCGACGGGTTCGCGGAACGGGAGGCGCTGGCCCGGTACGGAGGCGAGGAGTCGGTGGGCGTCCTCGTCTTCAAGGAGTCGGGGGCCAACACCGTGCGGGTGGCCGAGCTCGTCGGCGAAGTGGTCGCTCAGTTGGAGTCCGAGTACCCGGCGTACCACGTCGAGGTGGCGGGGGATCAGGCCGACTTCATCGCCGCATCCATCTCCAACGTCGTGCAAGCCCTGGTCCTCGGGGGGCTCCTGGCCTTCCTCGTGCTGTTCCTGTTCCTCCGGGACTCCCGGTACCCGTTCGCCATCGCGTTGGCCATCCCCATCTCCGTCGTCGCGACCTTCGCCATGATGGAGGCGGCGGGCGTGACGCTGAACATCATGAGCCTGGGTGGGCTCGCCCTGGGCGTGGGCATGCTGGTGGACAACTCCATCATCGTGCTGGAGAACATCTTTCGGCATCGGGAAGAGCTGGGTCGCGACGCCGTGGCGGCGGCGGCGGCCGGCGCGGAGGAGGTTCAGTCGGCCATCACCGCGTCCACGCTCACCACCATCTCGGTGTTCGGCCCCATCATCTACGTCGAGGGCGTGGCGGGAGAGCTCTTCAAAGACCTGTCCCTGGCCGTGGCGTTCAGTCTGCTGGCCTCCCTCCTCGTCGCCATCACCCTGCTGCCGTCGCTGGCGGCCCGGTTCGGACGGGATCCGGATGCCCAGGACCACGCTGCCGCCGACGATGCGGCTCCCCCGCGTGGGGAGGGCTGGATCGCTCGGGTGGGACGCCTGGGTCGCGCCGTGGCCTTGGCTCCGTTCAGGGCGCTGGGGTGGTTGGGCCGCCTCGTTCGCGCGCTGCTCGTGTTCTGGGGCGGGGGGGTGGCCCGGCTCCTCGGGCGCGTCTTCGCGCCCGTGGCTCGCGCGTTCGATCGGTCCTTCTACGCGTGCGCCCTTCGCTACCACAGCGGCCTGGAATGGTCGTTGGATCATCCCGGGCGGGTGCTGACGGGCTCGCTGCTCGCGCTCCTGGTGACCCTGGCCGCCGGGGCGGCCCTTCCTCGCGACCTCCTTCCGGACGTGGATCAGGGCGCCTTCGCCATACGCCTGGAGCTGGAGGAGGGCACCTCGCTGGAGGCCACCGCCGAAGCGGCCGCGGTGCTGGAGGCGGCGGCGCTCGCCGATCCGGACGTGGAGGCCGTGTTCAGCACGGTGGGACAGGACGCCAGGGCCTATGCGTCCGGCGACCGGGCCGTGGGGCTCCACACGGCGACCATCGAGGTTCGGATGCGACCGGGCGGGAACACGGAGGCCGCCGCGGAGCGTCTCCGGGCGGCGGGGGACCGCTTCCCCGAGGGGGCGCTCTCCGTGGAGACGGGCCAGGCAACGGCCCTGGGCGCCATGCTCGGAGGAGGCGAGGCCGACATCGCCGTCCGCGTGCGGAGCGAGGATCTGGACCTGGCGTACGCGAGGGCCAGCGACATCCTGCGCCTCCTCGAAGACGTGGGCTCCGTGGGCAACGTCCGCATCGGGTCGGAGCGGGGGCAGCCCCAGCTACAGGTCGAGATCGACCGAGTGGCGTGCGCCAGCTACGGCATCGAGCCTCGTCTGGTGGCCGAGGTCATCGACCGGTCCATGCGGGGTGCCGTGGCCACGGAGTTCGTGGACTTCGACCGGAAGATCGACGTGGTGGTGCGCTACCCCGGGGCGCTCCGGTACTCCAGGGAGACGTTGGACGCGCTTCGCGTCCAGGGTGTGCCGGTGCGCCGCCTGGTCCGGGTGGAGCAGGTGCTGGCCCCATCGGAAGTGCGACGGGAGGACCAGGCGCGGGTGATCCCGGTCTACGCCGACGTGCTCCGCGGCGGGCTGGATGCCGCCGTGGCCGATGTGGAGCAGGCGCTCTCGGGGCTCCCCAGCAGCGCCGAAGCCCGGTGGGAGGTGGGTGGCGAGAACGAGGAGATGCGCCGCTCGTTCCGGGACCTGGCTTTCGCCTTCGCTCTGGCGCTCCTCCTCGTGTACATGATTCTGGCCGCGCAGTTCGAGTCGTTCGTCCACCCGCTGACCATCCTCATCGCCGTGCCCCTGGCCCTCGTGGGCGCGGTGCTGGCTCTGGTTCTGGCTGGCGAAGGGCTCAACACCATGAGCCTCATCGGCGTGGTCATCCTGGTCGGGATCGTGGTGAACGACGCCATCGTCAAGGTCGACTTCATTCGGCAGGGCCGTGAGCGCGGCGAGCCGTTGCGGCACGCGATCCTCGAGGCGGGGCGGGTGCGACTCCGGCCCATCGTCATGACCACGGTGACGACGGTGCTGGGGCTGGTGCCCATGGCCATGGGGATCGGTCGGGGCGCCGACCTCCGGGCACCCCTGGCCATCGCCGTCATCGGCGGTCTGGTGGTGGCCACCGCGTTGACCCTCATCGTCGTTCCGGTGGTGTTCCAGAGTCTGGAGCGGTTGAGGATGAGGGTGCGGGGACCCATGCCGGGAGCGGCGCCCGTCGAGACCGACGTGCTCGGTGGCGAGGCCGCCACGTGATCCGCCAGAGCCTGCGCCGCCCGGTGGCGGTGGCCATGGCCTACGGCTCGGTGGCGCTCCTCGGCATCGCCGCGTGGAGGAACGTGCCCATCGAGGTGCTTCCGGACACCGAGCTGCCCCAGCTCACGGTCCGGGCGACCTGGCGCGGTGCCTCGCCGGAGACCTTGGAGGCGTTCCTCACCGCACCGCTGGAGAGCGCCATTCAGCAGGTGCGGGGCGTGGAGCGCATCGTATCGACCTCGTCGGAGCAGGAAGGGACGGGGGTGGCGGAGATCCAGGTCGAGTTCCAGCGGGACGTGGACATGGATTTCGCGCGGCTGGAGCTCTCCGAGCGGTTGGCCGCCGTCGAGGAGGAGCTGCCGCCCGGCGCGGACCCCGTGCAGGTACAGCAGTACGTGCCGGAAGAGTTCGAAGAGCAGAGCCGTCCGTTCCTCCAATACACCCTGACCGGGCCGTACACGCAGGAGGCGCTCCGGCGACATCTGGACGACATCGTGGCGCCCGAGCTCGGCCAGGTGGACGGTGTGGCGCTCGTCAGCGTGTTCGGGGGGCGGGAGCGGCGGTTGGAGGTGGAGCTGGACGAGGAGGCGGTGGGCGCCCTGGGCCTGGACGCCGCGGAGATCAGAGACGCC
>CAYGKI010000041.1:3736-4685 GCA_964350235.1 uncultured Gemmatimonadaceae bacterium
GCTGGAGGTCGTCGCGAGGCCGGGGTCGTGCGGGAAGGCGGGCTCGAGCGGACGCTCACCATCGTCAACCGGCCGGGAAGCGCCGAGGACGTCCGGAACGCGGTGCTCACGGTGGCGGGCGGGACCCCGGTGCGGGTGCGGGACGTGGCGACGGTGCACGACGCCTTCGAGGAGGCGCGGTCCTTCAGCCGTGTCCAGGGGCGTCCGGCCGTGGGCTTCCAGGTCTACAAGTCCGCGGGTGTGAACACCGTCCGCGTGGCGGACGCGGTGAAGCTCCGCATGGACGAGCTGGAGCGCCTGGCTCCGTTCGGCGCGTCGTACACGCTCGAGGCCGACGAGAGCGAGGAGATCCGGTCCCAGTTCGCCGACCTGCGGACGCGCGCCGTGGTGAGCGCCGTGGTGATCTTCCTGGTGCTGCTCGCCTTCCTCCGATCCATCCCCTCGGCGGGGCTGGTGTTCGCCACCATCGCGTTCAGCGTCCTCATCGCCCTCAACCTCATCTACTTCGGCGGGCTCACCCTGAACCTCCTCACGCTCATGGGGCTGGCCATGGGCTTCGGGCTCATCGTCGACAACGCCATCGTGGTGCTGGAAAACGTGTACCGGCGGCGCGAGCAGCGGGGTGAGGCTCCGGAGGAGGCCGCGGAGCGTGGGGCACGGGACGTGGTGCTGCCCATCCTGGCGTCCACGGCCACGACCCTCATCGTGTTCGTCCCCTTCGTGTACCTGCAGGGCGAGGTCCGGGTCTTCTACGTGCCCCTCGCCATCGTGGTGGGCCTCACGCTCCTGGCGTCGCTCCTGGTGGCCTTCACGTTCATTCCGGCCATCGCCGCCCGGATCCTGGCGGCGCGGAAAACCGGGTCGTCGCGGTCCCGGGCGGGCTCTGACCGCCCGCCGCTCTATGCCCGCTTCTACGTGAAGGTCCCGCCCGACCAGGTAGCGGTGTTCA
>CAYGKI010000041.1:4695-14433 GCA_964350235.1 uncultured Gemmatimonadaceae bacterium
CGCGGACCTGGTCGGATTCACCGTCCGTCACCCATGGCCGGCCATCGTGGTGACGCTTGCAGCATTCTGGGGCTCGTACCAGCTCTTCGACCGGTACGTCAGCCGTTGGGCGATGTGGGGCGGTGGCTTCGGAGGCGACACGTACATCAGCGTGTTCATCAACCTGCCCAGGGGCTCCAGCCTCGAACGCTCGGACGAGCTCGTCCGCTACTTCGAGGAGCGGATCGCGCGCATGCCCGAGGTGGAGCGCTTCACTTCACAGGTGACGCCGGCCATGGGGTACATGGAGGTCACGTTCCCGGACTCGCTGGAGAACACGGCGGTGCCGGTGGTCATCAAGGAGGAGATGGTCGCCTTCAGCCACACGTTCACCGGCGCCGAGGTCCGCGTGTTCGGATACGGCCCGTCGTTCTACGGGGGAGGCGGCAGCCCGCCGAACTACGGGATCCAGGTGCTGGGGTACAACTTCGAGCGCGTCCGGGATATCGCCGAGGACATCGGGGCCAGGCTCTCCCGGCTGAGCCGGGTGGTGGACGTGGACACCAACTCCTCCGCGAACCGCTTCCAGAGGGACCGGGCGTCCGAGTTCGTTCTCGAGGTGGACCGGGAGCGATTGGCGCGCCACGACATCACGGTGGAGGACGTGGTCGAGGGCATCGGCGCCGCAGCCGCCGGGAACGCGCGCCTGAGCTATCTGAAGCTCGGGGGGGAGGAGGTCCAGGTTCAGGTGAAGCTCGACCGGAACGAGGACATGGACGTCCTGGCCCTGAGCGAGGTGCTCATCCCCACGCCGGCAGGCCGCCGCATCCGCCTGGGCGAGGTGGTCCGGGTCAGCCAGAGGGAGGTGCTCGCCCAGATCAGGCGCGAGAACCAGCAGTACGAGCGGACGGTGGCGTACGAGTTCCGTGGGCCGGTGCGGCTCGGGGACGTGGTCCACGAGGCGGTCATCGCCGGAACCGCCGTGCCCGCTGGCTACACCGTCCAGGCCGGAGAGACGAACTGGTTCGTGAGCGACGAGGACAGGGAGCAGATATGGATGGTCCTCGCCGTGGCGCTGGTGCTGGTCTACATGGTCACCGCGGCGCTCTTCGAGTCGCTGCTGCGGCCGTTCTGCGTCATCCTGACCGTGCCCATGGCCCTCATCGGCGTGTATCTGATCTTCTTCTACACCGGGGCCGCCTTCACCCGTGAGGCCTACATCGGGGTGATCATGATGCTGGGCATCGTGGTCAACAACGCCATCCTCCTGGTGGACCACGTGAACCGGGTGCGGTCCGACGAGCCCCTGCTGCCGCTGGATGCCGCCATCGTCCGGGGAACGGTGGAGCGGGTACGTCCCATCCTCATGACCACCATCACCACGGTCTTCGGTCTCCTCCCGCTGGTGATGTTCGGGGAGGGGGCGGGGTCGAACATCTGGGACGCCCTGGCTCTGGTCCTCATCGGGGGGTTGCTCTCGTCCACCATCTTCGTCCTGACCATCACCCCCGCGGTGTACGGCCTGCTGGAGCGACTCGGCGGGGCTCACCGCCGGGTGCCGGCCCCGGCGTCTCCGACTCCGGCGCCGCTCACCACGGCGGGCTGAGCGTCCCGGAGCGGAGCGGGAGCGCGGGCGCCGGGGGTGCCGTGGGAACCCGCTCATGGACCTCCGAGGTCCCACCCCCGGTACAACCGGTCATGACTCAGTGTGCGCGCAGGAGGGGTGTGATGACGCTCAGGCGGCTTTCGCCGGGATCTCTGGCTCTTGCCCTGGTGGGGGCCTTCCTCGGCCCGGTCACGGAGGCGCAGGGACAGATGGGTGGCCCGGGATTCACCTTCCGGCAGCCGACGCTCTCCGTCGGGTTCCACGCGGGGTACGCCAGACCGTTCGCCCGGAGCGACCTCTTCGACCAGACCATGCGAGAGGTCTTCCTGGACCGGAGTGACCTGCAGGCGCCGTTCGTGGGCGGAGAGCTCGCCATCCGGGCTTCGAGCCGTGTGGACGTGGCCCTGGAGGTGGGACACGCGTGGAGTCAGACGACGACGGAGTGGCAGGACTTCCTCGAGGACGACGGCAGCCCCATCTGGCACACGGTCTCGTTCTCCCGCACGCCGGTCACCGTGAGCGTCGAGTACGCCCTCAAGGATCGCGGGCGGAGCATCGGACAGTTCGTATGGATCCCCGAGCGGGTCGTGCCCTTCGTTTCGGTAGGCGGGGGCGTGGTACGCTACCGGTTCGCGCGGGAAGGGGACTTCGTGGAGGAGCCGTCTCTCATCATCTCCACGGACGAGCTCGAGCACGTGGGTTCCGCGTTCACGGCGCACGGCTCCTTCGGCGTGGACGTGGGCCTCACCAAGGTCGTCTACATGACGCCCCAGGTCCGATACATGTGGGCGCGAGGAGGTCTGGACCGGACGATCTACGACGGGTTCCAGCCTCTGGACCTCTCGGGCTTCCAGATCACCCTGGGCATCGGTGCCCGGTTCTGATGGGCGAAGGGACATGCAGGGGAGCGCAACTCGAGACATGCGGGAGCGGGAAATGAACGACATGGAGATGGGAAACCGGCTCGGGCAGGCCCCCGATCTTCGCCATCGGACCGGTGGCGCCACGGAGGCGCGCGGGCGCCGCGGAGGCCGGTCTCTCGGGCCCCGGGTCTCCTCCGCCGGAGCGCGGAAGCCCTCCATCATGGTTCTCCTGGCTGCGCTCGCTGTCGGCGCCCTCCTGCCCGCATCAGCGTCGGCCTTCCAGTCTGCGCCCACGGCGGAGCGCCAGGCGGGCCTCCAGGATGCGCGCTGGTCGGCCTTCGTCGGATGCTGGGAGCCGCTGGGTGCCGACGAGTCGACGGAGGAGGGAATCCTCTGTGTCCGTCCCGCCGGAGAGGGCGTGGAGATGTTCACCATCTCCGACGGTGAGATCCTGACCAGCGACTTCCTCATCGCGGATGGCGTGGCCCGTCCCATCCGCGCCGAGGGGTGCGCCGGGGACGAGTCCCTGGCGTTCTCCGACGACGGGCGCCGGGTCTTCACCCGTACGGCCTACACCTGTGAGGGCGTGGACCAGTCCGGTACGGGCATGTTGGCCCACGTCGCCGCGAACCAGTGGGTGGATGCCCGAGCCATCGAGGTGGACGGGGAGCGCACGTCGTGGGTGCAGCGCTACCGGCTGGTGGGTGCGGACCGTGCCGCCGAGGAGGGGGTCACCGACCCCGGCTTCGGCATGGAGACGGCCTCCAGGACGGCTCGCTTCGTGGCACATCGCGGCGTGGGCTTCCCGCAGGTCGAGGAGGCGGCCGAAGAGGTGGACCCGGGGGCGGTGGAGGCCTGGCTGGCCCATCGCCCGGAAGGCTTCGCGCCCACGGCCGAAGACCTGGAGGCGCTTGCGGACGCCGGCGTGCCGGAGTCCGTCATCGACGTGGTGGTGGCCAAGTCGTTCCCCGAGACGTTCCAGGTCAACCCGGAGGGCGCCGCCACCGAGCGGGCACCGTCCCGGGAGGAGCGGGTGTACCGAGGCGCTCGGCGTCCGGTGCTCCTGGGGATGGGCCTGCGCCTCCGGACCCTGGGGTACGGCTACGGCTACGTTCCGTCTCCTGCGTTCTACTACGGCTACGGCTACGGCTACCCCGGTTACTGGGGATACCGTCCGGGCAGCGTCATCATCGAGCGCAGGGCGCCCGAGCCCCGGGGTCGGATCACCCGGGACCGCGGTTACTCGCGTCCCGGGAGCCCCAGCGCCGACGATCGCCGTGCCGTGCCCCGCAGCCAGCCGTCGGGTGGCGAGCGCCCGTCCGCCACGGCGCCGCGTCGCTCGGGTGACGACACGCCGTCGGAACCCAGGCGGGCGGTGCGGCGGAATCCCGGGGGCGGCGGCGGAGGCTGATTCGCTCCACGCGCCGCGTCCCATGTGCTACCTTCCTCGGCTATGGAAGAGCATAACGACGCGACACCGGGCGGAAACGACTTCATCCGTCAGATCGTGCGCGAGGATCTCGCGCGTGGCCGGTACGAGGGGGCGGTGGTCACCCGCTTCCCGCCCGAGCCCAACGGATACATGCACATCGGGCACGCCAAGTCGGTCTGCCTGAATTTCGGCATCGCCGAGCAGTTCGGCGGCCGGTGCCACCTCCGCTTCGACGACACGAACCCCGAGAAGGAGAGCGAGGACTTCGTCCGGCAGTTCCAGGACGACATCCGTTGGCTCGGCTTCGACTGGGGTGAGGACCTGTACTTCGCCTCGGACTACGTCGAGCGCACGTACGAGTGCGCCATCGTGCTCATCGAGAAGGGCTTGGCCTACGTCGATTCACAGCCCTCCGCCGCCATCCGGGAAGGGCGGGGGACCGTGACCGAGGCAGGCATGGAGAGCCCGTACCGAGGCCGGACGGTGGAGGTCAACCTGGACCTGTTCCGCCGGATGCGCGCGGGGGAGTTCAAGGACGGGCAGCACGTCCTGCGGGCGAAGATCGACATGGCGTCGCCGAACATGCTCATGCGGGACCCTGTGCTGTACCGGATTCGTCATGCCCACCACTACCGGCAGGGCGATGCCTGGTGCATCTACCCGCTCTACGACTACGCCCACTGCCTCGAGGACGCGTTCGAGAACGTGACCCACTCGTTGTGCACCCTCGAGTTCGAGAACAACAGGGAGCTTTACGACTGGGTGCTGGACAACGTGGGCTTCGAAGAGCCGCGCCCCCACCAGTACGAGTTCGCCCGCCTGGCCCTGGAGCACGCGGTGCTGTCCAAGCGGCGGATCGCGCCGTTGGTGAGCGCCGGCGTCGTGTCCGGTTGGGACGATCCGCGCCTTTCGACGGTGGCGGGCATCCGCCGGCGGGGGGTGCCCCCGGAGGCCGTGCGCTTCTTCGCCGACATGATCGGTGTCGCCCGCACCAACTCCACGGTGGACGCCGACAAGTTCAGCTACGCGGTGCGGGAGGCCCTGAATCCCGTGGCGCCCCGGGTCATGGCGGTCCTGGATCCCATCAAGGTGGTGATCACCGATTTCGAGGAAGGACGCGTCGAGCACTTCGACGCGCCCTACTTCCCGCCGGACGTGGGCAAGGAGGGCTCGAGAAAGGTGCCCTTCACCCGCGAGGTCTACATCGAGCGGGAGGACTTCGCCGAGGATCCGCCCAAGGGCTTCCGTCGCCTCGTCCCCGGAGAGGAGGTCCGTCTTCGCTACGCGTGCGTCATTCGTTGCGAGGAGGTCGTCAAGGACGGCGACGGGAAGGTGGTGGAGCTCCATTGCAGCCACGACCCCGAGACGCTCGGCGGTGGGACGCCCGACGGCCGGAAGGTGAAGGGGACCATCCAGTGGGTGTCGGCCGCGCACGCGCTGGAAGCCGAAATCCGGCAGTACGGCCCGCTGTTCCGTTCGCCTACCGCCGGCGACGAGGAGGCGTCCGAGGAAGAGCCGGACGACGAGGATCTGCTGGCGCTGGTGGATCCCGAGTCCATCGAGGTGATCCGTGGGGCGCTGGTGGAGCCGTCGGTGGCCGCGGACGACCCGGACACCCGGTATCAGTTCGAGCGCACGGGGTATTTCTGGCGCGATCCGGTGGATGGGCGCGGGGACGCGCTGATCTTCAACCGAATCGTCCCCCTCAAGGATTCGTGGGGCAAGAAGACCGCGCGAGCGGGGGCCGAGGCCGCACGTCCGAAGGCCGCCAAGGGCTCGGATGCCTCGGGTGCCTCCAAGCCCGCTCAGTCCGCCGCCGGGGAGGCCCCGCGGGCGCGAGGAGCCCTGGCGCCCGGCTCCAAGCCGAAGGTCAGTGAGCGCCGATCCGCCCGACGGGCGGAAGACCCGGTGCTCTCGGTACGCTTCGACCGGTACAGGGACGAGCTGGGGCTCCCCCTGGAACAGGCCGACGTGCTCACGGGCTCCAGGGCGCGCTCCGATTTCTTCGAAGAGGCCCGCAACGTCCACCCGGACCCGGCGGACATCGCCGCCTGGATGGTGACCGACCTCCGGGGGCTCGTGGAGGACGGCCGAGTGGAGGCGCTCCCGTTCGAAGGCGCCGCTCTGGGCCGATTGGCGGCCATGGTGGCCGACGGCCGCGTGACGAGGCGAGCGGCCAAGGACGTTCTGGCGCGCATGGTGGAAGAGGGTGGCGACCCCGACTCCCTGGTGAAGGAGATGGGCCTGGAGAAGGTCGCGGACCGGGACGCCCTGGAGCCGGTGGTGGAGGAAGTCCTCGCGGCTTGGCCGGAGAAGGTCCAGGAGTACCGCGATGGCAACCAGAACCTCCTGGGGCTGTTCATCGGGCAGGTCATGAAAAAGACCCAGGGCGCCGCCGATCCGCGCAGGACCCGGGAACTGCTCACCGAACGACTGGACGTTTCCTGATGCGACTACGCTTCGCTCCCTCGCCCACGGGATACCTGCACGTGGGCGGCGCGCGCACCGCCATCTTCAACTGGCTCCTGGCCCGCAAGGAAGGCGGCGTTCTGGTGCTCCGCATCGAGGACACGGACCACGATCGCTCCAGTGCGGAGCACACCCAGGCCATCCTCGACGGGCTGTCCTGGCTCGGCGTGGACTGGGACGAGGGTCCGTTCTTCCAGAGCGAAGGGGTGGACCGGCACCGCGCGGCCGCGCTGCGGCTGCTGGAGGAGGGCAAGGCGTACCGGGACTTCTCCGACCCCGAGGAGGTGCGGGAGGAGGCCAGGGAGCGCAGCATGCATCCGAGCCGCGTGGCCCGGGAGAAGGCCGATGCCCTGGGCCTCGAGGAGGCGGAGCGCCGGGCCGCGGTGGGCGACCCACATGCCATCAGGTTCCGTGTCCCCGACGGCGAGACCGTGGTGGACGACCTGATCCACGGCGAGGTCCGGTTCGGGAACGACGACATCGACGACCTGGTCATCCTACGGAGCGACGGTACGCCGGTGTACAACCTGGCGGTGGTTTCCGACGACGCGGAGATGCGCATCACGCATGTCATCCGCGGTGACGACCACCTCTCCAATACGCCCAAGCAGGTGCTCCTCTACCGGGCGCTGGGGCTCCCCGAGCCGCGTTTCGGGCATGTGCCGCTCATCCTGGGACCGGACGGAAAGCGTCTCTCCAAGCGGCACGGAGCCACGGCGGTGGGAGACTACGCCAAGGAGGGGATCCTCCCGGCGGCCATGTTCAACTTCCTCGCCCTCCTGGGATGGAGCCCGGGTGACGATCGGGAGTTCATGACCCGGGACGAGCTGGTGGACGCGTTCAGCGTCGAGCGGATCCTGAAGAAGAGCTCCGTCTTCGACGCAGAGAAGCTCTCCTGGCTGAACGGCAAGCACCTGGCGGCGCGGCCGGTGGACGAGCTCATCGGCGAGATCCGGGACCGTCTGACGGGCACCGAGGGCGTCGACGCGGACTTCCTGGCGGACACCGCCGCCATGGAGACCATCGTGGAGCTACTGGTGCCCAGGTCCCGCACGTTGGAGGATCTCGCGCAGCAGGCCATTCCCTTCGTGCGTGAGCCCGTGGCCTACGAGGAAGGGGCCGTGGCGAAGCATTGGGCGAAGGATTCCGAGGCGACGCGCGACATCCTGGCACGTCTGCGGGAGGCGCTCGCGGGTGTGGACGGGTGGGACGCCGCCGCGGTGGAAGGCCCCGTTCGTGGCGTGGCGGAGACGCTCGGCGTCGGCGCCGGGAAGGTCATCCACCCGCTGCGCGTGGCGCTTCTGGGGCAGGCTTCGAGCCCCGGGATCTTCGACGTCCTGGCCGTGCTGGGGCGCGCGCGCGTGCTCTCCCGTATCGACCAGGGGTTGCAGCATGTCCCCTCGACGTGAGAAAGTGCTTTCTTGACGCCGTTTCCGAGCCCACATTAGGATAGCCGCCCGAAAAAGACGGGCCCCTCCAAAATCACCCCCCCCTAAGGGTCGAACTTGGCACGCTCCGAGCCCACCCCTCAACGTCTACGTCCGTCCGCGTCCCCGCGGGCGGAGGCCCTCACCGAGATCGAGCGCAAGATCCTGGACTTCATGGTCCAGTACCTGAGGGCCAACACGTACCAGCCGTCCATCCGGGAGATCGGCCGACGGTTCGGAATCAAGAGCACGAAGACGGTCTCGGAGCACCTGCATGCGCTCGCCGAGAAGGGGTACCTGGAGCGGGACTCGGCTCGGTCCCGCGGCGTGAGGATCCTGGGGGTGGATCTGAGCACCAACACGGTGGCCGTTCCGTGCTTCGCGGAGCTCCCCGCAGATCCGGCGGAGGCGGCGCGAGCGGAAGCCACCCAGACCATCTCCATCGACCGGAGTCTCGGTGGCGAGGAAGGCTCGTTCTTCCTGAGGGCGCGGGGTTCGGCCCTGGCGATCCTGGGGGTGGAGGAGGGAGACCTGATCCTGGTGTCGCCGGTGACCGCTCAGGCCGCCGAGGACGGAGCCGTGGTGCTGGCGCGCACGGGGGGCGGCTCGCTGTTCCATCGCGTGCGGAAGAACGGGCAGGGCGTCGCGCTCGAGTCCCTGGGCGCGAGCCGGGAAGTCGTGGCGGTGGAGGACGTGCGGAGGACTCCCTTGCTGGGGCGGGTGGCCGGCTTCTACCGCCGGGTGGACGACGGGCCGGTTCCCGGACCCACCCGCCACTAAGGCCGCGGACGAGAGGGCACCGGATCCGGGACACGCCGACGCCCGCCACCGCACGGACGGGAACATGGCCCCCCACGCTCCGCCCATCCCCTGACCTTCGTGGCTGACGCTCCAGAAACCGTGACCGCCTCCGAAGACCCCCGCCGCACGCGGCGCGCCCCGGCCACCGCCGCCGATGCGGGGGAAGCGTCCGAGGTTCCGGTGGGCGCCGTGGTGGTGCGGGAAGGGCGCGTCCTCGGGGAGGGAGCGAATCGAACCATCCGCGACGCAGATCCCACTGCGCACGCCGAGGTGGTGGCGCTCCGCGCGGCCGCGCGGGAGCAGGGGGACTGGAGGCTACTGGACACGACGCTCTATGTTACGCTCGAGCCCTGCGCCATGTGCGCCGGGGCCATCGTGTTGGCGAGAGTGCCTCGTGTGGTCTTCGCCGCCACGGACCCCAAGGCCGGCATGGCCGGCTCGTTGGACAACCTCCTGCAGGACGCGCGGCTGAATCACCGATGCACGGTGGATGGCGGCGTTCTCGCGGAGGAAGCGTCTCGACTCCTCAAGGACTTCTTTCGCGCCCGCCGATGACCGTCGCATCGCTCCGCTCCGTCGTGTCGCCGCGCTATGCCCTGGCCGCGCTGCTGGCGACGGCCGCGGCGGGCTGCACGGTGGTGGGCGCGCCCGTCCCCATTCCCGCGCCGGCGCCGGATCCGGGGACCACCGCCGCCGAGCCGGCGCCGCCGCCCATCGCTGCTGAGCCCGTCCCCGAGCCGTCCTCGGGCGCCTACACCGGCCTGCGTCCCGTGCGTGCGTTCCCGGAAGTGCGCGGGTTGTGGGTCGTTCGCTCGAGCATGACCAGCGAGAGGGAAGTGCGGGAGATGGTGGACCGGGCGGCTTCGGCCGGGTTCAACACGCTCGTGGTCCAGGTACGGGGTCGCGGCGACGCGTTCTACCGGTCCTCGCTGGAGCCGCCGGGGGAGACGCTGGAGGAGGGAGCGGGCTTCGACCCGCTGGCCCTGGCCATCGAGCTGGGTCATCGCCGGGGGCTGGCCGTCCACGCGTGGGTGAACACGCACCTGGTCTGGGGGGCGGCCAACCCGCCCCGGAGCGCCGATCATCTGGTGCGCGCCCGTCCCGACTGGCTGGGCGTGCCTCGCGCGCTGGCTGAGGAGCTCTTCACGCTGGTGCCCGAGG
>CAYGKI010000042.1:0-14306 GCA_964350235.1 uncultured Gemmatimonadaceae bacterium
GCGCTTCTTCCGCCCCATCATCCGGCCGTTCGTCTCCATCATCATGGCCCTCCTGAGCTTCCTGCACGAGAACCTGCAGATAGGCTACGGGTGGGTGCTGGTGCTGTTCGGGGTGCTCATGCGCGTGGTGCTGTTCCCCCTGAACCACAAGGCGATGAAGGCCCAGCTGCGGAACATGGCCGTTCAGCCGCTGGTGCAGGAGATCCAGACGAAGCACAAGGACAATCCGGAGAAGCTCCAGAAGGAGATGATGCGGCTGTACAAGGAGCACGGCTTCAATCCCTTCGCGGGGTGTCTGCCCATGCTCCTGCCATGGCCCATGCTCATCGCGCTGTTCTTCGTGTTCCAGAACACCATCGAGCTGCGGGGGGTGGACTTCCTGTGGCTCGCCGCTCTGTCGGCCAAAGACCCCTTCTCCATCCTTCCCCTCCTGCTGGCCGTCTCCATGTTCCTCATGCAGTTCGTGAGCATGCGGTCGCTGGACCAGCCCAATGCCCAGCCGAAGATGATGATGTGGATCATGCCCGGCATGATGCTCTTCATCTTCATGAACCTGCCCAGCGGCCTGAACCTTTACTACGCCGTCACGAACCTGGCGACCATTCCACAGCAGGTCTGGATCGCCAACGAGCGCAAGAAGGTGCGGTCGGGTCCGACGCCGAGCCTCAAGCAGGAATAGCGAGCGGGCGCCGGCATGGAGGTCGACACCATCGTGGCGCGCTCCACCGCGCCTGGCGTCGGCGCCATCGCGGTGGTGCGCATGTCGGGCCCCGGCGCGTTCGCCGTGCTGGAACGGGTCGCTCCGGATGTGGGCGAGCTGGATCCCGCGCCGCGCACGGCCCACGTGATGCGCATCGTGGACCCCACGGACGGGGCCGTGCTGGACCATGCGCTCGTGACCCGGTTCCACGGTCCTGACAGCTACACCGGGGAGGATCTGGTGGAGATCTCCTGCCATGGCGGGGTTCTGGTGCCACGACTGGTGCTGGACGCCTGCCTGGCGGGCGGGGCCCGCGCCGCCGAGCCCGGGGAGTTCACGCGTCGGGCCTACCTGCATGGCCGGCTGGACCTCGTTCAGGCCGAGGCCGTGGGCGACCTCATCCATGCCCGGAGCCGCGCGCTGCATCGGGCGCGCGTGGGCGAGTTCCGGTCCGCGTTGGTGGGGCTGGAGGCGCTCCTCGCCCATCACGTGGACTTCCCCGAGGAGGACGAGCCGCCGGTGCCGCTTACCGAGGTTCGCCGGCGGGCGGACGATGTGGTCCAACGGCTGGAGCGGCTGGTGGCTACGGCGCCGGAGGGAGAGCTGCTGAGGGAGGGCGCCCTGGTGGTGCTGGCCGGTCGTCCCAACGTGGGGAAGTCATCGCTCTACAATGCGTTGTTGGGGCGAGACCGAGCCATCGTGACCGAGGTGCCCGGGACCACCCGTGACGCCCTGGAGGCGGACGTGGAGCTGGCGGGGTATCCGTTCCGACTGGTGGACACGGCGGGTCTCAGGGAGAGCGAGGACCGTGTGGAGCGGCTTGGGATCGAGGTCACCCGGCGCTACATGGGCGAGGCCGATTTGGTGCTGCTGTGTGTAGAGGCGGGGCGAGCCCTGTCGGGGGAGGAAGGGCGCTTTCTCGCCGAGTTGGAGGGGACGGAGGTGGTGCTCGTGCGGACGAAGAGCGACGTGGCGGCGCCGGGAGGCCGGGGGCCGAAGGCGGCTTCAGGGGACGAGGACGGCGATGGGGGCCAGGGCGTGTGGCCGTCGGTGTACGTGTCCTCGGCTACCGGAGAAGGACTCGATGCTCTGGTGGAGCGGCTGGCGGGGTTGGCGTATTCCGGGCTGGTGCGCGCTGGCGCGGACGCTCCGGTGATTACGAGAAGGCGGCACGCCCAGGCGCTGGGGGCGGCCCTCGCGGCCGTCAGGTCGTTCGGCGCGGCGCTGGACGATGGTGTCCCCGCTGAGCTCGCGTCCACACAGCTGCGGGTGGCGGAGAGCGCCCTGGAAGACCTTCTCGGCGTGATCTCCACGGAGGATGTGCTCGACGTCGTGTTCAGGGACTTCTGTGTGGGGAAGTGATGGGACAGTGGAAAGAGGGAGGGGTGTGGCGCGCTTATCGCGTCACGGGGCGCGTCCAGGGGGTGGGGTTCCGATGGTGGACTCGAAAGGAGGCCCGTGCGCTGGGCTTGGTGGGTCGGGTCCGGAACGAACCCGACGGGTCGGTGCGAGTACTCGTGTGCGGGGACACGGAGCTCCTCGATGCGCTGGAGGGTCGGCTGTGGGACGGTCCGGTCGCGGCGCGGGTCGCCGGGGTGGAGCGTATGGAGGTGGCCGAAGAGAGGGCGGAGCCGGGGATGAAGGATTTCGAGATCGACCGCGAGTAAGATGCGAGGCGAATAGGCTGCACAGTGCGTGATCGTTACGGGGTGATCGTCATCGGTGGTGGACATGCCGGAACGGAGGCGGCCGCCGCCTCCGCCAGGGCCGGAGTGCACACGCTGCTGATCTCTCCGGATTTGTCGCGGTTGGGCCAGATGAGCTGCAACCCCGCCATCGGGGGCGTGGCCAAGGGCGTGGTGGCGCGAGAGGTGGATGCCCTGGGTGGAATCATGGGGCGCGCCACCGACGCGTCGCGGATCCAGTTCCGCATGCTCAACCGCTCGAAGGGGCCGGCCGTCTGGGGCCCCCGGGCGCAGTGCGATCGAGCGCTGTACCCCATCGCCGTCCGGCGGGCGCTGGACGAGCTACCGGATCTGGATCTCTTCCAGGAGATGGTGACGGGCCTCATCGCGGAAGACGGGAGGGTCGTCGGCGTGCGCACGCGCGGAGGGCTCGAGTTCCAGGCCCAGGCGGTGGTGGTCACCACCGGAACCTTTCTTCGGGGTCGCATCCACGTGGGCGGGAGCGCAGGGGTGGAGGCGGGTCGTGCCGGAGAGGCCCCGTCGGTGGAACGCGCCGAAGGTCTGGAGGGCCTGGGACTGTCCGTCGCCCGCTTCAAGACGGGTACGCCGCCGCGTGTCGACGGGCGCTCCGTGGATCTCCAGCGGCTCGAGCGACAGGACGGGGAGGACGGGACGTATCGCTTCTCCGCGTACACGGACGAGCTGATCCCGGATCAGATGCCGTGCTGGATCACCTGGGCAGGGGAGCCATTGAAGCGGGTGGTGCAGGACAACCTCACGCGCAGCGCCCTCTATGGCGGGGAGATCGCGGGGCGGGGCCCTCGATACTGTCCCTCCATCGAGGACAAGGTGGTCCGGTTTCCCGACGCCCCGCGGCACCAGGTCTTCCTGGAGCCCGAAGGCCTGCACACGCACGAGCTGTATGTGAACGGGCTGTCCACGTCTCTGCCGGCGGAGGTCCAGTTGGCCTTCCTCCGGACGGTACCGGGCCTGGAGGAGGCGGTGATCACCAAGGTCGGGTATGCCATCGAGTACGACTACTTCCCGCCGCACCAGCTACGTCACACGTTGGAGCTGAAGGCCGTTCCGGGTCTCTTCTTCGCTGGACAGATCAATGGCACCACCGGGTACGAGGAGGCGGCCGGACAGGGTGTGGTGGCAGGTCTCAATGCGGCCCTGCGCGTGCGCGGGGAGGCTCCTTTCGTGCTGGAGCGGGATCAGGCCTACATCGGTGTGCTCATCGACGATCTGGTGACGCGGGGCGTGGATGAGCCCTACAGGCTATTCACGTCCAGGGCGGAGTTTCGCCTGCTGCTCAGGCAAGACAACGCGCCCCGGAGGCTGGGGACGCTCGCTCGGGATAGGGGGTTCCTGACCGGGGATCAGGCCGCGCGCCTGGACGAACGCCTCGCGGCGGAAGACAGGGTGATGGTGTGGTTCCGCGACGCGAGTATCCACCCGGAGGCCTCACGCCAGCTCCTGGAGGATGCGGGCAGCTCGGCCCTCACCGAGCCCACACGGGCCGTGGAGCTCTTGAAACGACCCGAGATCCGGGCCCGAGACCTGTTGGCCATCGGACCGGACGCGCCCGACGAAGTCGAGCAGGACGCCATCCTCGCGGCTGTCGAGGTCGAGTTGAAGTACTCCGGCTACGTGGCGCGGGAGCGGGAGCGAGCCGAGCGACTGCGGAGGCAGGCGGAGGTGACGCTCAGGGAGGATCTTCCGTACGGCGAGATGGAAACCCTCTCCTACGAAGCTCGGGAGAAGCTTTCGGCGGTGCGACCGGGCACGATGGCTCAGGCCGGACGGATCCCCGGGGTGTCGCCGGCGGACCTGCAGAATCTTCTGCTTGAGGTGAGAAAGCGGGGCCGCGCCCAGGCCTAAGCCGTTTCACGTGAAACAGGCTGGCGTGGGGGGCGCCGGTGGTCCTAGCTGGGTGACGCGGTGTGCGTCACTGCGGGGTGATATGGCGAGGACTTTCCCGACTCCGCCTGGGCCGGCGGCGAGCGTGGGCCCGTCGTTTCACGTGAAACAGCCCTCCTGGCTCCGGTTACCTGTAAACGATCACCAGAGCCCGACTGTACCGTCCGGTCAGCTACGCTCCAGAAGGATGAAGGCCGTCGCGGCCTCAGGGTCGCCGTCGAAGTTGAAGTCGAACTCGGTGGGTCCGTTCAACTCCACGCGATCGGGTCCCTGGAACTCGAACTCGGCGGTCACGCCGGTACCGCCTGTGGGGCTGAGACGCACGGATGCCCCGATGACACTGAGCTGACCATTCTCCGGAATCGGCTGTCCGCCCGAGATGTGGAGGATCGCCGTGTAGAAGCCGCTGGGCTGTACATCCAGGGTGAAAGAACCGGCGGCGACCACGTCGAACACCTGCTCGTCGTCCGCAAGGTTCGTAACCTCGAAGGCGACGGCCTCCCAGGTGCCGACGAACGCTGCCACATCGGGGTCCGGCTCGGCGATCCCTGCCGGATCGGATCCGCCGCAACTGGTTAGGAAAACGGACGCGGCGACGATGAGATGGAGAAGGCCGAGGGGCCTCAGGGCGCGTACACCGCCGGCTGAACTGGGGGAGTGCATCGAGTGAGCTCCGACGGAAACGATCGTTTCCGGATCACCGCGGGCCGGCCATCCGGATCCACAAGCAAAGCTCCTCCGTGACCCGCTCCGGGTCAAGCATGCCCACTTCCAACATTCCGCGAGCGGAAGGATGGCGTATATTGGATTCCCCGCACACCCACCTCTGAGACGTGCATCGAATGTCCCACGTAATCGCCATCGCCAACCAGAAGGGCGGGGTAGGCAAGACCACCACGGCCATCAACCTGGGTGCCTCGCTGGCCGTGGCCGAGCAGCGCACCCTCGTGGTGGACATCGATCCTCAGGGGAATGCCAGCAGCGGCCTGGGAATCACGGACCGTGCGACTCGCCCGACCGTCTACGACGTCCTCATAGGCCACCGCCCGGTTCGTGAGGCCACCGTCCGCGACGTCCACATCCCGGGATTGGACGTCGTTCCGACCACGCGCGACCTGGTGGGTGCGGAGATCGAGCTCGTGTCCACCCCGAACCGGGAGTCCATCCTCCGCGAGGCGCTGTCCGAGGTGCGGGACGAGTACGACTTCGTCCTGGTGGACTGCCCGCCCTCCCTGGGACTCCTGACACTCAATACCCTCACTGCCGCGGATTCGGTGCTGATCCCCATTCAGTGCGAGTTCTATGCTCTGGAGGGCCTCAGCCAGCTTCTCAACACGGTCCGTCTGGTCCAGCGGGGCCTGAACCCCAAGCTCGACATCGAGGGTGTGCTCCTCACCATGTATGACCGACGGCTGAACCTCTCCCGCCAGGTGGCGGAAGAAGCCCGGGACTACTTCGGGGACAAGGTCTACGAGTCCACCATCCCTCGGAACGTGCGTCTGGCGGAGGCACCGAGCTTCGGGCAGCCCATCGTCCAGTACGACGTCCTGTCCTCCGGTGCGGAGGCGTATCTCTCTCTGGCACAAGAAGTTATAGCGCGGAACACCCGGTCGGCGCCGCAGGCGGCACCATGACGGACCGCCCACGTCTCGGGAAGGGTCTGAGCGCCCTCATCGGGGAGTACCTGGAGCCGGAGACGGATCGCACCGAAATCCGTGCCCTCCCCATCGCGGCCATCGTTCCCAACCCGCTCCAGCCGCGCACGGTCTTCACCGAGCAGGAGCTCTCGGACCTCGCCCAATCGATTCAGGCGAACGGTCTCCTGCAGCCCCTCGTAGTCCGCCCTTCCCCCACGGCCACGAACCGATTCGAGCTCATCGCTGGGGAGCGGCGGTTCCGCGCCATCTCGAGCCTGGGCTGGACCGAGGCACCGGTGGTGGTGCGCGACGCCAGCGACGAGACCCTGCTCGTGCTCGCGTTGGTGGAGAACCTCCAGCGGGAAGCGCTATCCGCCCTGGAGGAGGCCGAGGGCTACGTCGCGCTCGGTGAGAGGTTCGGGATGAGCCACGCCGAGATCGCGGAGTCCGTGGGAAAGGATCGGTCCACAGTCGCGAATATCGTGCGGCTCCTGAACCTGCCGGCCGCGGTGCGACGGTTGCTACAGGAAGGGGCCCTGACGCCCGGGCACGCGCGGGCGCTCCTGGCGGTGGAGGACCCTGGCAAGGCGAGTGAGCTGGCGCGCCAGTGTGCCAAAGAGGGATGGTCCGTGCGGGAAACGGAGCGCCGCGCCGGGGCCACGCGGCCTTCACGGAAGAAGAAGGAGCCGACGCCGGACCCGGTGGTCCAATCGCTCGAAGAGGCCCTGCGGGATCACCTGGCGACACGAGTCGCCGTGAAGCCGTCCCGCGGCGGCGGGGGCGCCATCCAGATCACGTACCATGACGACGAGGATTTCGAGCGGGTGTTCGAGCTCATGACGGGTCGTCGGATCAGGGACGTCGTCCGGTGAGGACCGGCAGCCGGTGAGCGGAGACGAACGGCGCCTCTCGCTGGTCGTGGTCCCCCACGGGGGCCGCGACAGCAAGACGTATCACCTGACCTATCGTCGCCTCCGCTGGATGGCGGGCGTCGGGATCGCCGCCGCGTTGATGCTCGTGGTCATGATGGGCAGCTGGTGGTACCTGGCCGCGCGCGCCCTCAAGGCATCCGACCTTGAGGACCAGGTGGCGCTCCTCGAGGCGGATCAGGCGCGTGTGGCCGCTCTCGTGGAACGCCTCGAGTCCATCGAGACCCAATACGAGAACATCCGCCGGATGTTCGGGGTGGCGGCCATCGAGCAGCCGTCCGACGTATGGCTCCCACCCGCGGCGCCCGTGCGCCGGGCCTCCTCCGGTGGAGAAGCGCGGCGGGCCGGACCCTCCGCACCCACCGCATGGCCCCTGACGGAGCGAGGCTTCGTCACCCAGGGTCTCCACGAGGGCTTCGAGGGCCGCCACCCCGGGCTCGACATCGCCGTGCCCTCCGACTCGTACATCCGCGCCGCGGGAGGTGGAGTGGTGGCCGACGTCGGGGAGGACGCGGTCTACGGACGATACGTGGTCATCGACCACGGTGACGGCTACACCACGCTCTACGGGCACGCCTCCCAGACGCTGGTCGTGCTGGGACAGGAGGTGCGGGAGCGGCAGGTCGTCGCCCTTTCCGGCTCCACCGGGCGCTCCACGGGTCCGCATCTCCACTTCGAGATCCTCCGCGAAGGTGAGCCGGTGGATCCGCTGACCATGGTGCAACAACCTTCGTGAGGGTGGCCGAAGCACGGTTCAACGCCTCCGGTAAAAACCTACTGCAGGGAGCTTCAGGGAATGGCGCGTGATCGAACCAGTCAGGGCAGCGTACCCGAGTCGGTCATCTCCATCGTGGGTCCGGGGATGAAGATCGTCGGGGATTGCGAAACCGATGGTACGCTCCGGATCGAGGGCGCCGCCCAAGGTGCCATTCGAGCCGGGAAGGCCGTGGTCATCGGAAAGGAGGGCCTGGTCATCGGGGACGTCCACACCCAGGACGCGGTCGTCTCGGGACGCGTCGAGGGATCCGTGACGGCCGAGTCTCGCCTGGAGCTCCAGGCCACCTGTCGCATCGATGGGGAGGTCAGTACCCCGCGATTGCAGCTGGAGGAGGGAGCGGTGCTCAACGGCAGCGTGAACATGTTGGCCGACGGTGCCTCCGCCTCCGGCCAGAATGCGACATCTGATTCTGATTCGGACGCCTGACGCGAAGGCCCCTGACCAGGATGCGCCCGGCCAAGTTTTCCCCAACCGGGTCCGTGCCGTGGAAAAGCATGCGGAAACATCTGGTTCCCCATCGCTAAACGATGGTGTCGCTGCACTTTATACCGTCTCAGGTCGTGTGGAAACGGAGCGGGCGCGTAGGCCGCGGCCGACTTTTCCACAACTTCTCCACTCATTCGGAAGCGAGATGGTAGCGGGCGCTGCCTCTCCGTCGGCCGCATCGCCGCAAAACGCCGAGCTCTCGACGCGAGGACACGCGTGAAACTGGAATCCGTCGTCGAATACATGGATGCCTACCTCTCCGTCCCCGGCCATCCGGACTATCGGCCGGCGTATAACGGACTGCAGGTGGAAGGGTCCAGGGACGTCCGCGTGATCGGGGCGGCCGTGGACGCGTCGGTCGCCACCATCGAGGCGGCCGTGGCAGAGGACGTCGACCTGCTCGTCGTGCACCATGGGCTGTTCTGGGGGGGCTCGGCTCCCCTCACCGGGCCCCTCTTCCGCCGCATCCGCCCCCTCGTTCGCGAGGGCCTCGGACTGTACAGCGCCCACCTCCCCCTGGACGCTCACCCCGAGTTGGGGAACTGCGTGCTGCTCGCCGGGGCGCTGGGACTGGAGGACCTGACACGGTTCGCGGCTTACGAGGGCGTCGACATCGGATGGTGGGGGAGGGCGCCCGAGCCCCTTAGCCCCGAAGCACTGGCCTCCCGTCTGGGAGACGCGGTCCAGGGGGAGGTGCACCTCATTCCCGGAGGACCGTCCGAGGTGCGGAGCATCGGCGTCGTCACCGGCGGAGGAGCGTCCTTCCTCCGAGAGGCGGCCGAGCTGGGCCTGGACGCTCTGGTGACCGGAGAAGGTCCCCATCATACGTTCATCGACGCCATGGAGCTCGGGGTGCACGTCCTCCTGGGCGGGCACTATGCCACGGAGACGTTCGGCGTGAAGGCATTGGCGGAGCACGTCGCCGAACGCTTCGATCTGGACTGGCGGTTCATCCACCATCCCTCGGGCCTCTGAGGTCTCGAGCCCCTGGCGATTGCGTTGCCGCACCCCGCCGGGAACGGTACCATCTGAGACGGGGATTCAGCCGCAAGCGTAGCCCCCGCGAACGAGGATCTCGGCTGAGCCGAGGCCCATCCAACCCGATCATCGAAGACGATCTGGAGTCATAGAGCGCCATGAGTTCCAACGCGTCGGGGCCTTTCTGCCCCGAGTGCCAGAAACCCGCCACCGGAAACTTCTGCCAGAGCTGTGGTGCCAAGCTCGGCGGTCGCTTCTGTAGCCAATGCGGTGGGAAGCTCGGTCCGACGTCGGCCTTCTGTAGCCAGTGCGGCGCCAAGAACCCGGCGGGAGCGTCCGGCGAGCTCCGAGCCGCCGCCGCCGAGGTCGTGGGCGGGCAGAACCTGCCCTGGTGGATCGCCGGTGCTGCCATGTTCGCCCTCATCGTGGCCATCGGCGTGTCCATGGTTCGTCCCGGCCCACCGGCGGGACCCGGAGCCACCGTCCCCGCCACGCCCGCGGGTGGCGCGGCGGGCGTGGACCTGAGCTCCATGACCCCCCGCGAAGCCGCCGACCGCCTCTTCAATCGGGTCATGTCCAGCGTGGAGCAGGGCGATTCCGCGCAGGCGCAGGCTTTCGTCCCCATGGCCATCGGGGCGTACGAGCGCGCGCAGCCGCTGGACCATGACGGGCTCTTCCACCTGTCGCTGCTGCAGCGCACCGCCATGGATCTGGAGGGTGCGCTCCTCACGGCGGAGTCCATACTCCAGGACGACCCGGACCACATCCTGGGGCTCACCGCCGCGGCGGCCGCGGCGGAGGAGCTCGGCCGCGCTGATCGAGCCGCGGAGTACTACGGGCACCTTCTCGCCGTGTACGACGCCCAGATGCAGCGCGGGCTCCAGGAGTACCTGGATCACCGCACCACGATGGAGCTGGTCCGGGACTCGGCGGAGGCCTACCTGGCAGGGCGCTGACGCCCACCGGGATCACCCCTCCATGAAGGTCTTCGTCACCGGCGCCAGCGGGCTCATCGGCTCTCATCTGGTGGGCGAGCTCATCGCCGAGGGACACGACGTCGTCGGTCTTTGTCGCGGGGGCTCGGACACCACCTATCTGGATCGGGTGGGCTGCGTCATCGTGCGGGGCGACATCCGTTCGGACGGTGAGACGCTGGCCCCCCACATGACGGGGTGTCAGCGCGTGGTGCACGCGGCCGCTCAAGTGTATGCCGGGGGCGCGTGGCCCAAGGTCCGCGAGAGCAACGTGGACGGGACACGCAACGTGCTCACGGCGGCCCGGCTGGCCGGGGTCGAGCACGTGACCCACGTCTCGACGGTCGCGGTGTACGGAGGCGCTCCGGGGCTCAAGGACGAAGCCGCGGGCATCGACCACCCCATCCCCCCGGGGGACCTGTACGCCCGGTCCAAGCGCGAGGCGGAGGCGGTGGCGCGGGGGATCGAGCAACGCCGTGGGCTGCCCGTGACCATCGTCCGACCCTCCGCGGTCTACGGGGAGCGTGATCGTCTCATGGCACCCGCCGTCGCGCGGCTGCTGCGCCTTCCCTTCGTGGCGCTCATGGGGCCCGGCGACAACACGCTTCCCGTGGTCTACGCCGGAAACGTGGCCTCCGCGCTCCGTCTGGTGGTGGAGCGGTGCGAGGGCGGCGAGACCTTCAACCTCGCCCTGGACTACCCCCTCACGCAGCGGCAGCTGTTCGAAGGGCTGGCCGATGGCCTGGGGAGGGCGCCGCGGTTCTTCTCGCTGCCGGCCGACCTGGTCCGGTCCGTGGGAGGCGTGCTCGCCCGCCTGGGGGTCACGGCCCCCGGCGCCAAGCATCTGCCCCTGGAACGGGTCATCCAGTTGGGACTGGGAGAGAACCCCTTCCCGAGCCGACGCATCCGCGACCAGCTGGGTTGGACCCCGGAGCACCAGCACGAGGACGCCTTGGTACGAACCGGCCAGTGGCTCCTGGACAATCCCTGACCCCCGACTTCTCGTGACCGAACCCTCCCACTCGTCCCACCCGCCCGCCTCGTCCGCACCACCCCGCCCCGCCGCCAGTCGGCCCGAGACGGAGGACGAGCGTCTCCTCGACGTCCAGAACGGCCTCACGCTGGGCATGGACGCCTGGCGTGTGTTCAGGATCATGGGCGAGTTCGTCGAGGGCTTCGAAGCCCTCACCAACCTCGGTCCGGCGGTATCCGTGTTCGGTTCCGCTCGCGTGCAGCCCGACGATCCGCAGTACCAGGCCTGCGTAGAGACGTCGCGACTCCTTGCCGAGGCCGGATACGCCATCGTCACGGGGGGTGGCCCAGGAATCATGGAGGCCGCGAACAAGGGGGCGCAGCTCGGCGGCGCGCCGTCCGTCGGCTGCAACATCGAGCTGCCCTTCGAGCAGCACGACAACCCCTATCTCGATGTTTCCGTGGACTTCAGGTACTTCTTCGTCCGGAAGACCATGTTCGTGAAGTACGCTCAGGCCTTCGTCATCTTCCCCGGCGGATTCGGCACGCTGGACGAGCTCTTCGAGGCGCTGACGCTCATCCAGACGGGCAAGATCCGCGACTTCCCGGTGGTGCTCTTCGGCGTCGATTACTTCCGTGGCCTCATGGATTGGATCCGGGGCACGCTGGCCCGGGAGGGGAAGATCTCACCCGAAGACCTCGAGCTCACCTGCTGCACGGACGACCCGGAGCACGTCCGCGACCACATCGTCAGGCACCGGAAGCGGCGCCGGACCCGACACCCCGGTGGACGCCGCTCCACCGATCGGCCCGGGGAATCCTTGTAACCCCGCACGGGCTGCGGCTACCTTTTCTGGCTCCCGGCGGCGCCTCGATACCGGCCTCCCACCGGCGATCTGCATTCTCGGCAACGATCCTTCCATGCTGCGACCGACGGCCCGATCTCGCGCAGCGAAGGTCATCAGAAGATGAGCAGCTCCACCGATCAAGCTCCCCGCGGCTACGCGCCTTCCGGCAAGAACACCGGGACCGTCAAGCCGAAGGGAACACATCGCATCCGTGCCCACGAGGGGCTCGAGACCATCGACATCCGCTCCCGTAAGCCGGAGTGGTTGAAGGTCCGCTCGCCCGGGGGTACGAACTACCTCCGGTTGAAGAAGATGATGCGCACCGAGTCTCTCCACACGGTATGTGAGGAGGCGGGGTGTCCCAACATCGGGGAATGCTGGGAGGCCGGGACCGCCACCTTCATGATTCTCGGGGGCGTCTGCACGCGGGCCTGCAAGTACTGCGGCGTGGCTCATGGCATGCCCACGGGGTTGGACACCGACGAGCCCCGCCGGGTGGCGCAGACGGTCAAGGAGATGGAGCTGGAGCACGTCGTGATCACCAGCGTGAACCGCGACGAGCTGGAGGACGGCGGCGCCGGGATCTATGCGGAGACCATCCGCCTCGTCCACGAGGCGGTGCCCGGTTGCTCCGTGGAGGTGCTCATCCCGGACTTCAAGGGTGACGAGCCCTCGCTCAAGATCGTGGTGGACGCCAAGCCCGCCATCCTCGGGCACAACCTCGAGACGGTGGAGCGCCTGCACCCGGACGTCCGTCCCGGCGGGCGCTACTGGCGATCCATCTCCTTCCTGGGCGCGGTCAAGAAGCTCGATCCCGGCATGCTCACCAAGACCGGTATCATTCTGGGAATGGGAGAGGAGCCCGACGAGATCCGACAGGCCATGGTCGACCTTCGGGAAGCGTCGGTGGACATTTTGACGCTGGGGCAGTATCTCCGGCCATCCGCGATGCACATTCCCGTCGCGCGCTGGGTCACCCCGCAGGAGTTCGCGGAGTGGAAGCGCATCGGCGAGGAGGAGCTCGGGTTCAAGCACGTCGAGTCCGGCCCGCTGGTCCGCTCCAGCTATCACGCCAAGGAGCAGGCGCGCGAGGTCGAGGCCGGCGGACCCGGAGCGATCCAGGACGTGCTCGAGGCCGACATTCCCGCACCCGCCGAGGTCAAGCTGGATCTGGTCCAGCTGGAGCTCGGCCGACCCGGCCGACCCGTAGACGGAGCCTGAGATGGCCGAGACCAAGACCCGCAGGAAGAGTGGCGGCAACCAGAAGAAGGGCGGAGCCGCCGCTCTGGAGAAGCACGGCATCGACGAGGAGCTGGCCCTCCAGCTTCTGCGCGACATGCTGCTGTACAGGCGCTTCGAGGAGAAGGCCGAAGAGGCCTATGCCATCGGCAAGATCGGTGGTTTCTGTCACCTCCACATCGGCCAGGAGGCGGGAGCGGCGGGGTGCATCCGACCGCTGCGCGAGGACGACTACGTCATCACGGCGTATCGGGAGCACACCCAGGCCATCGCCAAGGGCGTGGACCCCAACGCCGTCATGGCCGAGCTGTATGGACGGGTCGACGGACCGTCGCGGGGGAAGGGCGGCTCCATGCACATCTACGGAGCCGAGTGCCGCTTCATGGGCGGCCACGGGATCGTGGGCGGACAGGTGCCGCTGGCGGCCGGGATCGCCTGGAAGATCAAGTACAAGAAGGAAGACAGCGTCGTGGTCTGCTTCATGGGCGACGCCGCCGTGAACCAGGGCGGCTTCCACGAGGCGCTGAACATGGCCGCCATCTGGAAGCTCCCGGCCATCTTCGTGGTGGAGAACAACGAGTACGGCATGGGGACCGCGTTCAAGCGTGTCTCCGCCACGCCGGTGGCGGAGCGGGCCCTCTCATACGGCATCCAGTCCTGCTCGGTGAACGGTCAGGACGTGCTGGAGACCTACGCGGCGTTCCGTGACATGGCCGAGGAGGTCCGCAACGGAGGTGGTCCGCGCTTCGTGGACCTCCAGACGTATCGCTTCCGCGGCCACTCCATGTCCGATCCCGTGTCCGGCACCTACCGGTCCACGGAGGAGGTGGAGGAGCGGAAGAAGAAGGACGATCCCATCGCCATCCTGCGGGATACGCTCTTCGAGGCTGGCCTCCTGGACCAGGAGAGGCTCGAGGAGCTGGATGCCGAGGCCAAGAAGGCGGCCGCCGAGGCCGCGGACTTCGCCGATGCGTCGGCGCACCCCGATGCCGAGGAGCTCTTCCACCACGTGTGGGCTGAAGAGAACCACGGCAGGCTCTTCTTCGACGGACGGGAGCGGAACCGGTAATGGCCGTGATGACCTACCGCGAGGCGCTTAACGCGGCGCTACGCGAAGAGATGGAGCGGGATCCCGACGTCTTCCTCATGGGCGAGGA
>CAYGKI010000043.1:0-4809 GCA_964350235.1 uncultured Gemmatimonadaceae bacterium
CACCACGATACCCGAAGCCGTGCTGACGATGAGCGCGGGGATCTGGCTGACCAGTCCGTCGCCGATGGTGAGGACCGTGTACACGGCCGCCGCATCGGGAAGGGCCATGCCACGCTGCACCATGCCCACGAAGATCCCACCCAGGATGTTGATGCCGGTGATGAGCAAGCCGAGGACGGCGTCTCCCCGCACGAACTTGGCCGCGCCGTCCATGGCGCCATAGAAGTCGGCCTCCAGGGAGATCTCCTGGCGGCGGCGGCGGGCCTCGCCCTCGTCGATGATGCCGGCGTTGAGGTCGGCATCGATGCTCATCTGCCGCCCGGGCATGGCGTCCAGGGTGAACCGCGCGGCGACCTCGGCCACGCGACCCGCGCCCTTGGTGATGACGATGAAGTTGATGGCGACGAGGATGAGGAAGATGACCACGCCCACGGCGTAGTTGCCTCCGACGACGAACCCGCCGAAGGCCTCGATGACGGCGCCCGCCTCGCCGTTCCCGAGGATCAACCTCGTGCTGCCCACGTTCAGGCCCAGGCGGAAGAGCGTGAGCAGAAGCAGCAGGGTCGGGAAGGCGCTGAGATCGAGGGGATTGGACGTCTGCAGCGCCACGAGGAGCACCACCAGGGACGTGGCGATGCTCACCGTGATCATGAAGTCCAGCACGAACGCGGGAAGTGGAAGCACCAGGAGCGCCACCACGAACACCACCGCGCCCAGGATGAACAGATCCGCGTTGAGGAACCTCCTCACACCCCGGGCCGCGCCGCTCATGCCGTGGCCTCCACGCCCGACGGCCTCGGCCGGCGCTGCCGGTAGACGAAGGCCAGAATCTCAGCCACCGCCACGTACAGGGCCTGCGGAATCGGCTCGCCCACGCGGCTCAGGCCGAAGAGTGCCCTGGCCACCGGCCGGTTCTCCACCACCGGAACCCCCGACTCGTGAGCGATGCGCTTGATCCGCTCCGCGAGCTTCCGCTGTCCCATGGCCACCACCACCGGTGCATCGGCCGCCTCGGGGTCGTATCGGAGCGCCACGGCGATGTGGGTGGGGTTGGTGACCACCACGTCGGCGGTGGGCACGTCGCTCATCATGCGGAGCCGCGCCAGCGAGCGGCCCAGGGCTCGGAGGCGGGCGCGGACCAGGGGGTCGCCTTCGGCGTCCTTGGTCTCCCTGCGCACCTCGTCGCGGGTCATGCGGAGCTGCTGCTCATGCTGCCGCGACTGATAGATGTAGTCCAGCAGGGAGAGCGCCAGGAGGGAAAGGCCCGCGGCGAGCAGCACCCGCACCACCTCGGTCCGGAGCACCTCGACCACGTCTCGCGCACCGGTCTGGGAGAGGCGCGTCAGGTCGGCGGCCGCACCCTCCAACGCGACCCAGACCACCATGCCCACCACCCCCACCTTGAACACGGCCTTGAGGAGGTCGACCCAGGGCTGGGTGCCAAGGAACCGCTTCATCCGCTCTGCCGGCGACAGACGCTTCCAGCTCGGCTGGAGAGGCTTGAGCGTGAGGGTGCCCCGGGCCTGCGCTGCCCCCACCGCCAGCGCCATGATCCCCAGCCCGGCGCCGAAGGGCAGAAACGCGAGGCCGAACTGGATGGTCACCCACCGGAGCCATTCCACCGTGGAGGACAGCCCGGCCAGGGCGTTGGGGCCGCTCCCGAGCCCGACGGTGGCGATGCGATGGAAGGCGTCGGCGACCGCCGTGGCACCGGGCGCGAGGAGAAGACCCCCGGCGATGAGTCCCACGGCGGCCGACAGCTCCTGCGTCTTGGGGACGCGCCCCTCTTCCCGCGCCTCCCGCCGCCGCTTGGGTGTCGGATCCTCGGTGCGGTCTTCCTGCTGCCCCCGAGTGTCGCTCATGGCTGGACCAGCCCGCTGAGGAAGCGCTCGGCGAGGGTCTCCACGTGCGCCGGCCAGGAGCCGAAGAAGGTCAGGGCGTAGGGGAGCACACCCGCGAGCACCAGAAGTCCGAGCCCGATCTGGAGGGGGAAGGCCACGGCCAGCATGTTGAGCTGAGGCGAGGTCCTGGCCAGCACGCCCAGGGCCACGTAGCCCACGGACACGGCCACGATGACCGGCGCCGCGAACTGGAGCCCCCCCGCGAATACGAGTCCGCCCATGCGCACCAGCTCCATGGCGCCACCGGACAGATCCATGGCGCCACCGAGCGGCACCACGGAGAAGCTCCCCGCGAGCGCCTCCAGCATGACCAGGTGGCCACCCGTCACCAGGAGCAGCAGGCTCACGATGAGGGTGAGGAACTGGCCCAGGGCGTTCGTTCCCTGTCCACTCAAGGGGTCGAGGACGCTGGCGCCGGAGAGGCCCGTCTCCACGGCCAGGACCTCCCCGGCCAGCTCCACCCCGGCGAAGAGGGCTGCTGCCCCGAGCCCGAGCCCGAGCCCGACGAGGGCTTCCGCGACGAAGGACCCGACGCCCACGGCCGCGGGGCGTGGGGAGGCGTCGATGGCCGGCAGCAGCAGGATGATCAGGAGCACGACGATGGACGCCCGGAGCGCCGCCGGAATGGTCCGTGAGCTCCAGATGGGCGCCACCAACATGAGGCCACCCACCCTGAACGAGGCCAGGGCCATGCCGGAGAGCCAGGGCAACGGGACGTCGGACACGTCAGGGCACCATGGCAGGAAGGGACAGGACCAGGCGTGATCCGAAGTCCACGGCGACGGACAGCAGCCACGGAAGCAGGAGGAACGTCGCGAGCCCCGCGGCGAAGAGCTTCAGGACGAAAGCGACGGTCTGCTCCTGGACCTGGGTCATGGTCTGGAGCACGCTGACCAGGAGCCCCACGCCCAGCGCGACCATGAGCACCGGTCCGGACAGCAGAAGGGCGGTGATCATGGCCTGACGGGCCAGCTGCACGACGAGCTCGTAGGTCATCCGTAGCCCCCGACCTTCAGACGAAGCTCTGGGCGAGGGCGCCCAGCAGGAGAGACCAGCCGTCCATGAGGACGAACAGGAGGAGCTTGCAGGGAAGCGCGATCATGGTGGGGGGGAGCATGAACATGCCCATGCTCGTGAGGATGGCCGCCACCACCAGGTCGATGACCACGAAGGGCAGGAACAAGGCGAACCCGATCTCGAACGCAGCCCTCAGCTCGCTGGTCACGAACGCCGACATGAGGACCGTGTTGGAGATGTCGTCCGGGCTGGCCGGAGCGGGGGACCGGCTGATCTCCAGGAAAGTGCGGAGATCCTCCTCACGCGCGTGCTCCAGCATGAACATCCGCATGGGCTCCGACGCCCGGCCGAGCATGGTGCCCTCGTCGATCTCGCCGGCCATCCAGGGGTCGAAGGCGACCAGACGGACCTGTTCCAGGGTGGGCGTCATGACCACGCCCGAGAGGAGAAGCGCCAGCCCCGCCAGCAGGTGCCCGGGTGGCGTGGTCTGGGTACCGAGGGCCTGGCGAAGCAGGTGGAGCACCACCAGGATCCGCGTGAAGCTGGACGTGAGGAGGACCAGAGTGGGCGCCAGGGCCAGCAGGCCCAGGACCACGACGGTGCCCACCGTACCGGTGAGCCTCAGGGTCTCCTCACCCTCCCCCACCTGGATGGACACGGGAGGCAGGAGCTGGTAGACCTCCGCCGCCCCGGCGTCGGGCGTCACCGGCTCGACCCACTGTGCTTCCTGGGCGCCGACCAAGCCCGGCGCGCCGGCGAGAAGGAGCAGCGCCATCCCGAGCCTCGCCTTCCGGGCGGACTCGGCCGCCCTCTGCAACACGGCGCCACCCGACCACAGCCAATGCCCCTGTTTCCGGGACCGGGTCCGGGGTCGAGGCGCCGGCACCGGCTCCTCCAGGGCACCGTCCAGTTCTTCCGGAGCGATCTCCGCCAGCGTCCGGGCACCGCCCTCTCCGGAAGAGACGAGAAAGACCCGGGTGCCGACGCGTACCAACGCCAGTCCTTGGCTCGGACCGAGCCCGGCCCGACCCAGGATCTCGATACGGCCGGCCGCCGGACGCCACGCCGCCCCGTACCGGCGCTTGAGCGCCAACAGGAGCAAGGCGCCTCCACCCATGAGGGCGAGGGCACCGAGAACCGAGGCCATCAGCTCGATCAAGAGTCGTCCCCGGCGAGCGTCGGGTCCTGGATGCTGATGATCCGGACCCCGAACTGCTCACCCATGACCACCACCTCCCCCGTGGCGAACCGCTTGTCGCTCACGTAGACCTCCACGGGCTGTCCTACCAGGCGATCCAGCTGCACCACCGATCCTCGACCCAGAGCGAGGACGTCCTCCACCGCCATGTGGGTGCGGCCGAGCTCGATGGACACCGGGAGCTCCAGCTCCATCACGGCCTCCAACGGTCCCCTCCGTGCACCGCTCGACGGACTCTGACCCATCCCGGCTCCGGGAGCCGCGCCCCCGGGAACGGTCTCTTCCCCCATGCTAAATCTCCAGCTCTAGACGATTGGCCTTAGGACGAGGGCCCTTCCCCTTCCAGGGCCCGACGATCTCCACACCCACCCACGGCCCCAGGCGGCCCTCCCTGGCGACGAAGCGGCGGGACCCGGCGACGTGGACCTCCACCGGAGACGACGAGGGAATCCCGGTGGGAAGGACGTCGCCCGGCGCCAGGTCCGAGAGCTTCCGGAGCGGGACCCGAATGCTGGGCAGGCGCGCCGCTACCACGGCCGAGGCCTGAAGCACCAACGCCTCCACCCGTCGGCGTTCCTCCGCCCGGTCTTCCTGCGATACGGAGACGGAGGGGGAGCGCCGCACGGGACCCCGGCTCACGAACGATTCGAGGACCGAGAAGGGCAGGGCGATGCGGATGTCGCCGCTACGCTC
>CAYGKI010000043.1:4819-14206 GCA_964350235.1 uncultured Gemmatimonadaceae bacterium
CAAGCTTGGTCACCAGGACGTCGTCGTCGCGACCCGCCATCTCCAGGAGCTCCGGGGCCGACTCGGATCGCGCCCAGGTGAGCTCCATGCGCACATGGTCCTGCCAGACCGAGGAGAGCTCCCTGACGATCCGGTCGGTGACGATCTTCATCACCACCCGCTCCAGAGGCGTGAGCGCCCGTTCGGGGATCTCGCTCACCCCGTTCCCGCCCAGCAGCCGCTCGATGAGCACGAACGCGATCTGGGGATCGATGGAGACCAGGGCCACGGCGCCTGGCGTCCCCCCCACGTCGTAGAGGAAGAAGGCTCCGGCGTCCGGGAAGTCGGCGGTGAGGTCCGCGTACACGAGCTGGGAGATGGACTCCAGCGAGACGGTGAACGGCGCGCGAAGACGGCCGGACACCCATGCCTGGACACCCTGCGCGAGCTGCTCGTGCGACGCCTCCAGAAGGCGCTGTCGCTCGGGGGAGATCCGGCTGGGCTTCCGGAAGTCGTACGCCGCCACGTCGAGGGCGGGGCTTGCCGGCTGGATCATTGGATGACGAACTGTGGGAAGAAGATCCGCTGGACACCGTCGAAGCCCAGCATGCCGTTGAGCTCGGACCGGAGCTCCTGCCTGATCTCGTCCCTTCGCGAGACGTCGCTGAGCTCCTCCACCGTGCGTGCGGACAGCACCGTGAGCACCAGATCCCTGGCTTCCGCGTCGCGCGCCTCGAGGACCGCGGCCGCGTCCTCGGACACCACGAGCGCCAGGCTGGCCACCAGGAACCGCACGCCTCCCGATCCGGCGGGATTCAGGACGAGATTGGAAAGGAGATGCTCGGCTGTGGCGGCGGCCTCCTCCGCGGCTTCCGCCTCGCCCTCGGCGGGCGCTCCGCCCCGGAGCCCCTCCATGGCCGCCGACGCTCGCGGGGCGAGCTTGGGGGCCCCGAACCACCCACCGGCCGCCGCCGCGAGAAGCCCCACGACGACCAGGCCGGCCGTGCGCGGGCCCTGGCGTCCTCCTGTGGCTTCCGACCCTTCATCGGCGAGCGAGGGGTCTGTCTCGAGAAGTTCCTGCACGGGGCACCTGGCGAGCGTGATCAGGGTCGTCGGCCCACTTCAAAGCACGCGTCGTGCCACTTCGCGCCCGAACTCCGTACGGCGCCAACCTGTTGCTGCCTATCATCTTGGACGCTTGTCGGACACCCCTCCCGGCTGACCTCTCGGACGGGGGCTCACCGCTTCGGAAAACACTTCCGAGCCTGACTCGGTCGGACTTTCCTACCGACGCGAAGAGCGTGCCCGAACGACAGGCGCCCCCCGGCCGTCATCGGCCGGGGGGCGCCTGCCACCGCCTTCGTCTCCCACGGGCGCGTTACCTCCGCAGGTTCACCAGCTCCTGGAGCATCTCGTCACTGGTGGTGATCACTCGTGCGTTGGACTGGAAGCCCCTCTGAGTGGTGATCATGTTCGTGAACTCCATGGACAGGTCCACGTTGGACATCTCCAGGGCCCCGGACGTCATGAAGGACTGACTCCCCTCGTTGGCGAAGCCCACCACCGGGTCACCCGAGTTGGCCGAGCCGGTGTAGAGTCCGTCACCCAGCCGGACCAGGCCACCGGGATTGTTGAAGTCCGCCATGGCGATCTGGCCGAGGATCAGGGTCTCCCCGTTGCTGAAGGCGCCCTGGACAAGGCCCGTGGGATCGATGCCGATCCGGGTGAGGTCGCCCATGGTGTATCCGTCCTGGTCACGGATGAGCGCCGTGGACGCGCTGGCGAACTGCGACAGGCCATCGGCCTCACCCACGGTGCCGAAGACCAGGTCCACCGCCTGGGCGGAGCCGAAGCCGTCCGGCGTGAAGTCGATGGTCGCGCTGGCAGGCGAGGCCAACGTGCCGTCGTCGTTGAACGTCAGCACACCCGCGCCACCCGAGTTGAGGGTCGCATCGGCCACGGACGCCGTGTAGCTCCACGTGTTCGGGCCGGTCTTCTCGAAGACCACCGTCACCTCGTGGGGGCCACCCTGCTCGTCCATGAGCGCGATGGATGCCTGCCGCTGATCGCCCACCTCGGCGGTGGCGTCGAGGTTTCCGCCGAAGGTGGCCTCGCTGGTGGCCTGCGCCGGAGAGCGCTGACCGATGGGAAGGCGGATGTCGCCCACCGAGTCGCTCAGGACGCCGGCCGTCGCCACCCGGCCCTGGACCACGTATCCGTTGGTGGCCAGGCTCAAGCGCCCGTCCCCGTCCACCTGGAAGTTGCCGGCGCGCGTGAAGAGGTTCTGCGACCCGTCGCTCACCACGAAGAAGGACGGACCCTGGATGGCCAGATCGGTGGTCACCCCGGTGGACTCCAGGTTCCCCTGCGTGAAGATCTGATCCACGCTGCTGATGGCCATGCCCAGGCCGATCTGCGTGGGATTCGTCCCACCGGCCCCGCCCGAGTCGGCGCTGGGAGGGCGGCTGGCGCTGCCGATGAGCTGGGTCAGGCTCTCTTCGAACGTGACCCGGCTGGCTTTGTATCCGACGGTGTTCACGTTCGCGATGTTGTTACCGATGACGTCCATCCGGGTCTGATGATTGCGCAGCCCGGAGACGGCGGCGAACAGGGATCGCATCATGATGGGTTCCTCACGGATTCAGAGTGATCTGGAGTACTTCGGAGAGTGGGATCTCTTCGCCGGCGGCCAGCAGGACCGGCCCGGCGTCGTCGAAGCGCACGCCGGTGACCTCACGGGTCACCGCCGGACGAACGGGGTCGCCGTCCTCGATCTCGATGCGAAGCGAGTAGTCCCCGGGCACCAGGGCGTCGGGGGCGCTCCCCAGGTCCAGCATGTGGACCCCCTCGCCCTGCACCTGGGCACGCGCGGCGTGGACCACCTCGCCCGCCCCGTCCACCAGGAGGACGCGGAACGCCGAGGGGCCGTCTGCGGAGACCGGCACCGACAGGGTGTCGGAGGCGCCGGTCCAGCTGAAGCTGTCCCCGTCCGTGGCGACGGTCCTTCCGATGAGCCCCACGGCCAGGCTCTCACGGGTCTGGAGCAGCCTGTCCGCGTCGCGCACGCCCTGTGCCTCGAGGAGCTCGTTCGTGCGGAGCTGTTGCTCCATGGCGGTGAACTCGGCGAGCTGGGAAGCGAAGTCGTCCGCCTTGAGCGGATCCAGGGGATCCTGATGCTGGAGCTGGGTCACCAGCAGGAGCAGGAAGTCTTCCTTGCCCAGGCCCGGAGCCGGGCCCGGGGACGTGGCGGCGGCCGCTGCCGAGGCGGCGCCGGTGGGTTCGACGGGAGGCATCAGGCTTCTCCTTCGTAGTCTCGGTTGCGTCCGTGCCGGGCATTTCGCTCGCGTTCCCCGGGGCGATCCCGAGCGAACCGGTGACCGGGCTGGGGATCGGTGAAGCCGTCGCCCGAACCCGCATCTCCGTTCCGGGCCGCGTGTCCTTCGGCGCTGGCGGCGACGCGCACGGACCACATGCCCATGTCCAGTCCCCGCTCCCCGAGGCTCTGCCGGATCTCGTGGACGTTCCGCATCAGGCGGTCGGCCAGCCCCGGATCGCCCACCTGGACCTCCGCATGCACGCGGCCGTTCCTGACGCCCACGCGGAGCGCTCCTTCCTCGGCGCCGGCCTCCAGCGGCACGCGCACCATGCGCGGGCCCGTCGGCTCGGCGGGCGGCTCGGGCGGAATCACCACTCCTGGGGCGTTCCCCTGCGAGGCGGCGTCTCCTCTTCCCTGGGGCCCGGGCGGCCGAGGGCCGGGGCCTTCGGCGAGGAGGGCAGAAGGCGATGGCACTTTCGGCGCCGCCTCCGCCTCCGATCCCGCGGCGGACGCGCGCCGCTTCGGACGCGAGACGTCCTGCGCGCTGGACGCCGCCCGGTGACCCGGGTCCCGTTCCCCGCCGCCTTCCTCGGGTGTCGAGGGGCGCGCGGAATCCGCGGGTCCGGTCCGGCGATGGGCCAAGGCCTCCCCTGCCATGGAGGGCTCGGTCGCCCGCCCTGGCGCGGGGGCCCCCGACGGTGCCTCGGCATCGCCCGTACCGCCCACCCTGCCCGCACCGTCCACCCGCACTCCGGTGGCGCCGAGCGCCAGGCCGGCCGGAGCGGGAGCGACGTCGACGGGCCCCAGGGCCACGGCGTCGCCGCCGGGTGTCGCGGGTGTCGCGGGTGTGGCGGGACGCGCCACGGGTGCCGGGACGGCGACGCCCCTGGGCGGCCGCGTGGCGGACGGGGGCACGGCGCGGGGGGGCGGGCCGTCGCCATGCGCGTCGGGTCCAGTCCCGGCTCCGGCCAGCTCGACGTGACCCGAGTCGAAGGGATAGAGGGTCCGGAGCCCCTCCTCTCGCGCCACGCGGGCCAAGATCAGCGCGCTCTCCCCTTCGGGCGGCTGTCCGTTCAGCCTCAGGTCCGCCGCGGCGCCCCGCAGGTGGTGTGAGTTCGTCGTCCAGGTCACCACCGGGCCCGGGGCCGTGCGGCCCTGGGCGTAGAGCTCCATCTGTCGCTCGGGAGTCCGGAGGCCCTCCACGATCTCCACGTCCATGCCATGCTCGGTGGTCAGTCGGTCCACCACCCGCTGCAGGCGTGTCAGAAAGCCCCGCTCCAGCCCCCGGGTCGCCGCCGGCGGCAACGGGAGGGGCGCCAGCGCCGGGTCCGAAGCCGGGATGCCTCCATCGGCCTCGTCGGCTACGTCCTGCTCCTGAAACGGCACGCCGACGACCTGCGCAAGCGAGACTGCGGCCAGGGCTCCTTCGGCCTCCTTCGAGGGCATCTCGACCGCCGACGCGGCCATGGGTGCGAGCCCCGTCAACGCGACCACCAAGGCGGAGAATTGCACGGAATCCTGTCCTCCATTGGAGATGGGCTTCCCCGGACGCACGCCGTGCCCCTGCGTGGGCCCGGCGTTGAGGGCAGCCAGCGTGCCCACGGGAACGGCCGGACGCGTCACGGGGCTGCCTGCCCGAGGACGAGTCGGCTCAGGGATGCCGCCCGGGCCGGATCGAGCTCGGCCAGGATGGGAGCGGCGCTCCGGGCGGGCATGGCCACCAGGACACCCCGGGCCTGCTCGTCATCGAGCTGCCCCAGGACCGCCGCCGCCTCCTCGGGACGCATGGCGGCGAAGATCCGGGCGAGCCGCTGCTGGCTCTCCGTCGGCTCCACCGGCGGGGCCGCAGCCTGGGCGACGGGCACCGGCGCCACCGACGCCTCGGGCACGGGCCCGCCCGCCACGGTGCCCCCACCGGATGACGCTTCCACTTCGATCCCTTCGGCCTCCGACGGCACCGTCTCGCCACCCGCTTCCTCGGCGGGCGCGGGCGGATCGGGGAACTCGTCCACCACGGGTGGTAGCGCCGGATCCTCCAACCCCGCCGCCGGATCCTCCTGTGTCTCCTCCGCCGCCGCTACCGCGGCCTCCTCCACGGCTTCGGGCGCCGCGTACGCCAGCCAAGCCGCGCCTCCCGCTGCTCCGGCAGCGGCTCCGCCCACCACCGCGACGAACCACAACAGGATGCCCTTCATGGAGCCTTCCGGGCATTGGCGATGAACTGATGGATGGCGACCTCGTCCAGGGCCTTCTGCTCGGACGCCTGGCGGAGCTGCCTGGCATGCTCATGACGGGTCTGGACCACCCGCTCCACCGCCTCCCGATCGCGCGTGGCGTCGATGAAATCCGCGGCCCGGGCATCGGCCTCGGACTCGGCCGCTCTCCTCACGGTGCGAGCGTTCCGCAGCCCCGCGTCGATGCGGTCCAGGAGCAGGCGGATCGACTGGACCTGTCCCACCGAGCAGTCGTCGACATCCTGAAGGCTCCGCTGGGCGTGCCGACGACGATCCTCGAGGGACTGGACGGCTTCGTCCGCCTCCTTCATCGCCGCCCTGGCCCGCCCCAGCTCGGCGGTTCTGGCCTCCTCCATGCGCCGCCGCAGCTGTAGCAGTCGATCCAGGCCGGATCCCTTCCGGTCAGCCATGCGCCACCTCGAGGTCGAAGGCCTGCCCCAGGGCCCGCAGACCGGCGGCCGTGTTCGTCCAGTCCGAAAGGTCGTCGGGTCCCTGCTTCAGGAAGTCCAGGATCCGATCTCTCACGCGGATCGCCTGGTCCAGCTCCGGGTCCGAACCGTACTGATAGGCACCGACGGCGATGCGGTCCTGCTTCTCTCGGTAGGTGGCCAGAAGCGCCTGCAGCCGCCTCACTACCGGGTGGTGCTCCACGGGCAGGACCCGGTCGCGCAGCCGGCTCACGCTGGCCAGGACGTCGACGGCCGGGAGGTGTCCCGAGGCGGCCAGATCACGACTGAGCACCACGTGACCGTCCAGGATGGAGCGCGCCGCGTCCGCCACCGGCTCGTTGAAGTCGTCTCCCTCGACGAGCACGGTGTAGACCCCGGTGATCGCGCCACGCTCGTCGGTGCCCGCGCGCTCCAGCAACCGTGGAAGCTGAGCGAACACGGATGGTGGGTAGCCACGGGTGGTGGGAGGCTCTCCCACGGCAAGGCCGATCTCCCGCCATGAGGTGGCCACACGCGTGACCGAGTCCACCATCAGCAGCACATCCATGCCCTGGTCCCGGAAGTCCTCGGCGATGGTCGTTGCGGCCATGGCGCCGCGGGTGCGCAGGAGCGCGCTCTCGTCCCCGGTGGCCACCACGACCACCGAGCGCGCCAGCCCGTCGGGGCCCAGGGAATGCCGGACGAAGTCGGGCACCTCCCTGCCCCGCTCGCCCACCAGGGCGATGACGTTGACCTGCGCCGACGTGCCGCGGGCGATCATGCCCAGGAGGGTGCTCTTGCCCACGCCACTCCCCGCGAAGATCCCGATGCGCTGTCCCCGGCCCAGGGTGAGCACGCCGTCGATGGCGCGAACCCCGGTGTGGAGCGGCTCCTCGATGCCCCGCCGGCGAAGCGGGTTCATGGGTGTGCTCGCCAGCGACCGCCGACGCTCGGTGCGGATGGGTCCCTTCCCGTCGATGGGGCAACCCCGCGCGTCGATGACGCGACCGAGGAGGCCGTGGCCCACACCGATGGTGGCCGCCCCGCCCACCACGTCCACGGCGCTTCCGGGCTGGAGCCCGTCCGTGCCTCCGTAGGGCATGATGAGGACCCGGTTGTCCTGGAACCCGACGACTTCGCCCTCCACCGACCATGGGCCGCGCAGGGGAGCGATCCTGCACAGATCTCCCACGGCCGCCTCCACACCGGTGGCCTCCACGACCAGACCCACGACGCGCGTCACGCGCCCGTAGGTCACCAGCCTGGGAATCTCACGTAGGCGCGAGAGCATGGGATCAGACATCGATGAGCACCTTGCAGATGCGCTCCACGGTGCTGGAGATGCGCGCGTCCACGATGCGGTCCGCACCCTCGACGAGGCATCCCCCGGAGCCGATGCCCGGGTCCGGGACCCATCGCACCTGCTGTCCCGTGGTGAGGTGGGCACGCCCCGAGTCCGGGTCGCCGCCACCCGACAGCAGCGCCAGGTCGGACGGGTTCAAGTGGACCTTGAGGACGTCCCGAACCGGGAACTCGGCGATGGCGCGGCGCGTCAGGTCCGAGATGACGTCGGGAGACGCTCTCACCTCCCGCTCGAGGAGATGGGTTGCGATGGCGGTGGCAAGCACCACGATCCGTGCCCGTGCCTCCTGCTCACGCGCTGCGGCGGCGGATTCGATGCCCGAGACCAGGCCCCGCACCGACTCCACGGCCCGGCCCAGGCGCTCGGACTCCACACGACGGCCTTCCTCGATGCCGGCCAGCCACCCCTCCTCACGAGCCTGTTGCAGCTCGGCCTCGATCCCGGAGGGGTTCAGCCCGCCCTCGTCCCCGTCGGATTCCTCCGTAAAGGCCGGCGGTGTCAGCTCCTCGAGCTCCATGGCCCGGAGCGGCTGGTCCGCCGGGGGCGCCGTCCCGCCGCCCGAGCCGACCCCGAGGGACGGCGGCGGCACGTTGTCGGTCTCCTCCCGTGGCTCCGCCCCGGCGTGGGCGGTCGTGGGCGGGGACGTGGGCTCAAACAACCAGGTCGTCATCGAGCCCTCCGATCACGATCTCGCCGGCCTCTTCAAGCCGGCGGACCTCGTTGACGATGTTGCGCTGAGCTTCCTCCACGTCCTTCAGGCGCGCCGGTCCCAGGAACTCCATCTCCTGGTTCAGCGCCGATGCGGCCCGCTGGGACATGGCGCCGAAGATCTGCTCGCGCAGCTCCTCCGAGACCGCCTTGAGCGCCAGGGCCAGGTCCTTGGTGTCCACCTCCATGACCACGCGCTGAATGGCTTTGGAGTCGAGGCGCCTGACGTCCTCGAAGACGAACATCAGGTCCTTGATCTTGTCGGCCAACGCCGGATCGCGGCGGGCCATGGCGTCCAGCAGCTCCTTCTCCAGCGACGACTGGGTGAGGTTGAGGACGTCCGCCACGGCCCCCGGCCCCCCTGCCTGCTGCAGGGGCCCGGACAGCGACAGGCTCGCCTCGCTCCCGAGGAAGCGCTCCACCACCTCCAGGACGTCGGGCAACACCTTCTCCATCTGGGCTTCACGCACCAGGACGTCGCCCCCGAGCGCGGGGTCGAGCTGGCTCAGGACCTCGGCCACGAGCGACGGCTCCAGATGGGCCAGGACCAGAGCCACCGTCTGCGGGTGCTCCGAGCGCAGCAGATTCGCCAAGGACTCGGGATCCACCCTGCGCAGCGTCTTGAAGCCAGACCCTTCCTGCAGCCGCGTCTGGAGGCGCTGCACCACCGGCGCGGCCGCCGACGCGCCCACGGTGCGCTCCAGAAAGGTCTGCGCCACGCGGAGCCCTCCACGGGCGGCCGACTGGGCCGAGTCGGCGGACTCCCGCCACTCGTCCAGCACGGACTGGACTACCTCGGCCGGAACATGGTCGAGCTGTGCGATCTCCAGGGAGATGGCCTCAAGCTCCTCCGGATCCAGGTCCGCCGCGAGCTCGTCCGCCACTTCCGGACCCAGCGCCATCATCAGGATGGCGGCCTTCTGCCCTCCCGTGAGGCGGTCGGGTCGCAGCGCCTGGGGCTTCCGTCTCGAAGGCGTAGCCACCGTCATCGGTTCAGCCCTCGCTCAACCATGCGCGCACCAGCCTGGAGGCGTCGGCCGGCGGGCCCACGGCGAAGCCCTCGGATGCGTCTCCCTGCTGGATGGCCTGCCCACTCCCCCCGCCACCCACCGCCGCCCGCTCGCGCATGGCGCCCAACCGCTCCGGCGTCTGTGCCGAGGGAAGCACGGCACGGGCCATCTTCATGCCGCGCAGGGCAAGGACGAACGTCAGGAGCAGGGCCAGCGCCAGCAGGATGGGCCGCTGAAAGTCCCTGACCAGATCCAAAGGTCCGGGCCCCGGATCGGTGGGGAACATCTCCGGCGTGGCCACGGGCTCGAAGGGTACGGCCACCACCGATATGGCGTCGCCGCGGCCGGC
>CAYGKI010000044.1:0-14165 GCA_964350235.1 uncultured Gemmatimonadaceae bacterium
CAGGAAGTAGCCCCAGCCGAACGGATAGTCGCTCAGGTCCACCGTGCGGACGAACCCGCTGTGGACGACAGTGACACGCGTGCCATCGCCCGAAGGCTCCAGCAACCAGGATACCGACTGCACCGGAACCGAGGTGTCGCCGCGCCAGTCGGGCCACGAGATGACCAGCTTCTCGTTGGGCACAAGCTCCAGGATGCGCATGGGTGGTCCGTCGTACCCCTCGGGCGTGAATCCCAGGTCGTAGACGCCGCCTTCCCGGAGCTCCACCCGCGCCCCCTGGGCCATCCACTGGTTCAGGGCCTCGGGCTCGGTGAGGGCCCGGAAGACCTTCTCCGGCGACGCGTCCATCTCCATGGAGAGGCGGATCTCCGGGCTGGGATCCGCGAAATCCACCACCAACACGTCCCCGTGATCCGCGGCGTGGGCCATGAGGTTGCCCAGGTTGAAGCGCCACCAGTCGTCGATCATCTCCCTGGGACGGGGCATGTCGAACGTCCCGTCCAGCTCGTGCCGGATGGCCACCCGCGTGGCGGGCCCGCGCTCCGCGTCACCCTCCTCGGGACTCAGCTCGATGATCACCTTGGACGGCACCCCGTGGACGACCCAGGTGAACGCCAGCATCCGGTCCCTCTCCAGACCGACGATCCGGCCGCCGGCCTCTTCCTCCGAGGGCGTGCCGAGAGTCCGGCATCCCCAGAAGTCGAAGCGCCCGCCCACCTCCGGCTCCACGCGTGCGTGCTCTGCGAACCATATGCGCAGCTCATCCGCATCCGTGAGCGCCGTGAAGATCCGCTCGGCCGGAGCGCGGATGGGATAGGCGTACTCGTACGTCCACGGCTCGCTCATGGTGTCTCCTCGACGAAGCGTTTCAGGTCGTGCATCCGGGCCGCCCAGAACGTGCGGTACTTGGCCATCCACCGATCCGCCTCCCGCAGCGCCTCGGGATTCAGTCGATAGATCCGCCACTGCGCCTCCGTCCTCCGCTCCACCAGTCCCGCGTCCAGCAGGACCCGCAGGTGCCGGGAGATGGCCGGTCGACTCACGTCGAACCGCTCGGCGACGTCCCCCGCGGTGCGCTCGTCCGTGGCCAGGAGGTCCAGGATGGCCCTGCGGGTGGGGTCGGCCAGGGCGTCGAAGACGGCGTTGCGATCGTATTTAACCATATCGTTAAATACATGCCCGGCCCCTTCGCCGCAAGAGCGGTGGCAGCGGCTGGGGCGGTGGCAGCGGCCATCCGGCCTCATGGGCACGTGGATCGTGGGCCAGCGAGGATGCGCTCGGTTTGACCGCCCCTCCGGGCCCGGCCTATTCTGGCGGCTCGGCCCCGCACCCCGACATCGAGAGCCCCCCTTGTCCTTCACCCCGCCCACGCCCTTCAACGTCTTCGACTACTTCCTCGGGGACCGCATCCGCGAGGGGCTCGGAGGCCGCCGGGCCCTGCTCTGGGACGGTGGGTCCATGACCTACGACGAAGTCCACCAGGCCTCCGGCCGCATGGCGCGCCTCCTGCTGGACGCCGGCGTGCGTCCCGAGGAACGGGTCATCGTGGGGCTCCCGGACGGGCCGGACTGGGTGGCCGCGTTCTTCGGCATCCTTCGGATGGGCGGCGTGGTGGTCATGGTGAACCCGGATCTCCGCCCGGAGCAGATCCGCCAGTTCTTCGAGTACACCCGCGCCCGGGCGGCCTTCGTGGGGCCGGATCACGTGGACGCCTTCCGTGCGGCGGCGGTCGACCTGACCCGTGAGCCCTCTCTGGTGGAGGTGGGCGGCGACGGGTGGAAGGCCAGGCTGGACGCCATCGATCCGGACGTCCCCGTCTTCCCCTCCCACCCCGACGACGCCGCCATCTGGCTGTTCAGCGGAGGGACCACCGGACTCCCCAAAGCGGTGGTCCAGCCACACCGGTCCTACGCCAACACCACGGAGTGCTACGGCAAGGGGATCCTGGAGATGGGTCCCGACGACGTCACCCTCTCCGTGCCCAAGCTTTTCTTCGGATACGCCACGGGCACCAACCTCCTCTTCCCCTTCTCCGTGGGCGCCAGCACGGCCCTGTTCCCGGAGCGATGCACGGCGGAGACGCTCTTCGACAAGATCGAGACGTTCCGTCCCACGGTCCTGGTGAACGTGCCCACCATGGTGAACCACCTGGTGAGCCACCCCACGGCGACCGAGCGCGACCTGTCCAGCCTGCGGGTCTCCACGTCGGCGGGAGAAGCGCTGCCGGTGGACCTCCACCGGCGATGGGACGAGCTGTGGGGCGTGCCCCTGCTGGACGGGCTGGGTACCGCGGAGATGTGGCACGTCTTCCTCACCAATCGCCCCGACGACGTGCGCCCGGGCACTCTGGGGCGCGCCGTCCCCGGGTTCGAGGTTCAGGCCCGGGACGACGACGGGCGCGAGGTGCCGCGGGGGTCAGTGGGGCGCCTCTGGGTCCGCGGGGACTCCAGGGCCATCGCCTACTGGCAGCGCATGGACGAGACCCGACGCGCGTTCCAGGGCGAGTGGTACGCCTCCGGCGACATGATCCGCATGGACGAAGACGGATACGTCACCTACGAGGGCCGGGCCGACGACATGCTGAAGGTCAGCGGCAAGTGGCTCTCCCCGAAGGCGCTGGAGGATTGCCTCCAGGAGCACCCTGCCGTGAAGGAGGTGGCGGTGGTGGGGGTGACGAACCGGGACGGTCTGGTCATCCCCAAGGCGTTCGTGGTCGTCGCCGCTTCGGAGGCCTCCGCGCCTGAAAAACCCGAGCTCGCGGCCGAGCTCCAGCGCTGGGCCAAGGAGCGCCTCGAGCCGTACAAGTACCCTCGCGAGGTGGCGTTCATGGACGACCTCCCGCGCACGCATCTGGGGAAGGTGGACCGGGGCGCCCTCGCCCGCGGACGGGACTGAGCGCACCGGTCCCCATCGCCCAGGGCGCCGCGACGGAAGACGCGTTCCGAGCACCCGGGGTGCGTCACGGAGGCCGAGCCCACCGCGTCGGTCACCGCCGCCGAGCCTCCGAGGGTCGTCACTCACGCCGAGCTCACCGGGTCCGTGCCACCGCGGTGCGCCTGACGATCGTAGCTCACGCCGAGCCCCTGACGGTCGTGACTTGCGCCGGGCCCACCGGGTCCGTGCCGCCGCGGTGCGCCTGGGCGGCGGTGACCATCGTCCACCGATACCGCTGGGAGCCCCGCAGGAAGGAGCGGCGGTGATCGTGCATCGGTGCCGCCCGGACGGAGACGGTGTCATTTCTGCGCCGCATGTGGCGCCGGGCCTGACGACCGCGCCGGGGACCTGCCTTCGCATGTCATCTTCCTGCCGAATGAGGTGGTCGATCTGACACGCGGCGATGTGACGGGTCCGCCGTGTCATTTCTCCGCCGCGCTTCACGAGGCGCTGGGGTGTCCCGGTATCACACGCGAGCCAGATCCAATCGCCGCTCCACCGCCACCTCGGCCAGGAAGTCCGGGTCGTGCGACACCACCAGGAGCGCCCCGTCGAACTCGGCCACCGCCCGTTCCACGGTCTCCAGGCTCGGGAAGTCGAGGTGGTTCGTGGGCTCGTCCAGCACCAAGAGCTGGGGCGCCACCGGACCGCCCAGAACGCACGCCAGCCCGGCGCGCATGCGCTCCCCTCCGCTGAGCCGGTCCACGGGCGCCAGCGCCGCCTCGCCAGCGAACAGGTATCGCGCCAGGACGTGTCGGGCATGGGACTCGTCCCACGAGGGATGGAGACGCCGAAAGGCGGCCAGCACCGTCTCTCCCGACCTCAGTATCCCTACCGCCTGATCCAGCCAAGCCACCGAAGCTCCTGGCACGCCGAGGCGAACCCTGCCCCGCCCAGGCGGCAGCGCGCCCATGATCAGCCTCAGCAGCGTGCTCTTCCCCGAGCCGTTGGGCCCCGTTACGGCGATGCGCTCGGGACCGCGCACCACGAGGTCGATGCCCTCCAGCAACGGGCGCATAGACCCCGGCGGCGTGTACGTCACGTCCTCGAGGACCAGCACGTCCTTCCCCGCCGGTACTCCGCTGGGGGCCACATCCATGCGGAGGGGAGGCGCGTCGTCCACCCGCCTCCTTGCCGCGGCCACCCGGGCGCTGGCGCGCTCTTCGGCTTGATCCATTACCCGCCCGAGCCTCGCGGTGCTGCTCTCGCTGCGACTCCGCATGGCGTTCAGCACGACCTTGGGCATGCCACCTTCGGCCCTTGACCGTCGGCCGCGGGCGTTGCGTCGAGCTTGCCGCTCACGGGCGTCCCGTGCCCCCGCCCTCGTCTTCGTCCGGGCGGCCTCCGCGTGCTCCAGCTCCGCCTCCGCCGCGGCGCGCTCGCGATCCCGCGCCTCACGGTACAGGTCGTACGCGCCCCCGTATTCCCGCAGGCCGTCCGGGGTGAGCTCCACGATGCGATCCACCCGCCGGAGCACCTCGCGGTCATGGGAGACCACGAGCAGTCCGCCGGAGTGCTGCTCGAGCATCTCCAGGAGCTTGGACCGGCTGGGCGCGTCCAGGTCGTTGGTGGGCTCGTCGAGAATGAGCACGTCCGGTCCTTCGAGGAGCGCTCCTGCCAACGCCAGGCGGGTGGCCTCTCCGCCGCTCACGGCGGTGAGGGGCCGCTCCAGGGACAAGTGCCCGAGCCCGACGCGGGCAAGCGCGGCCTCGGCGCGCTCGTGTAGGTCCCAGCCGTCGTCACCGATCAGGTCGTAGTCCGCCTGATCCGCTCCGCCGCCCAACACCCGTCGCAGCGCGGCCAAGCGCGTCCGAACACCCAACCGGTCTGCCACGACCGAGGTACGGGGAGCGGACGCCCGCCCCCCGGACTGGCGAACGTAGGCGACGCGCCCCGTGCGCGTCACGGTCCCTTCAGTGGGAGCCCGGGCGCCTGCGAGCAGGTCGAGGAGAAGGGTCTTCCCGACGCCGTTGGCGCCGACGAGCCCCGTCCGCTCGGACGAGAGGGCGAAGCTCAGGTCGCCGAAGATCCGGCGACCGTCTGGAAGGGTCAGGCCGAGCCGGTCGGCCGATACGAAAGGGGAAGGATGTGACATGCGGGACTCCCGATCTGGACGTGTGCGTTTCCGTTTCCAGTCGGGGACTTCCGCATCGATTCCTCGCTTCCGTGGGGAGTCGCGCGGCTCGCGCGCGAACTTCACAACGGTAGCACCACCCCCCCTCCGTGGCCAACCTCGCCTCCCGTCGGATCGCGGACAGGCTCTCGGGGGTAACCCGGGCATCATCCTCGACCGAAGCCCCAATCCGCGAGAGACCAAGACATGGGTGACTGCCTCAAGATCACTCCCTCACTGGCCCTAGGCGTGGCCCTGGCCATGGCGCTCACCGGCGCTCCCGCCTCCGCCCAGTTCCAGGGAACCGTGAGCATCGAGCCCGGAGAACGCTGCCCCACGGGGATGACCGAGATCCGCCCCCAGACCTGCATGGCGCCGGAGTTCACCCCGCCGCTCATCACCGACTACGACCCCGAATCCATGCTGGTGACCGAAGAGACCCTGGTCCCCAGCGCCCGCTTTCCGGTAGTGGACGTCCACGGCCACGCCAGGGGCCTCACCAACGCCGCGACCATCGACGACATGATCGGCTACCTGGACGAGCTGAACATCCAGGTCTACATCGCGTCGGACAACGTCTCCGGTGACCGCCTCCGTCAGGCCATGGAAAACATCCGCGGGAGCGCCCACGCCGATCGCTTCCGGGTGATGACCGGCATCGACTTCGACGGCGTGGGAACGCCCGGCTGGGCGGAGAACGCAGTGCGGCAGCTCGAGGAGGACGTGGCCATGGGCGCCGTGGGCATCGGCGAGGTTTCCAAGAGCTTCGGCATGGATGTGCGGAAGGCCGACGGCTCGAGGTTGCGGATCGACGACCCGGAGCTCGACCCGGTCTGGGAGGCGGCCGGCCGCCTGGGCATCCCGGTGTTCATCCATACCGCGGAGCCGCCGGCCTTCTTCGAGCCTCCCACCATGGACAACGAGCGGTGGCTGGAGCTGGCGCTCTTCCCCAATCGGCGGAACTACGGTCCGGACCGGGTGGGCTTCGAGCAGCTCATGACCGAGCGGGACAACGTGTTCCGGAGGCACCCGAACACCACCTTCATCGCCGCCCACTTCGGTTGGCATGGCAACGACCTGGCGCGGGCCGGACGCCTCCTGGACGAGTTCCCCAACGTCTACTACGAGGTGGGCGCGGTGCTGTACGAGTTCGGTCGTCAGCCGCGGGCATCCCGGGAGTTCTTCACCCGCTACCAGGACCGGATCCTGTTCGGGAAGGACAGCTTCCAGCCGGTGGAGTACCCGTACTTCTGGCGGGTCTTCGAGACCGACGACGAGTACTTCGACTACTACCGCGACTACCACGCGTTCTGGAAGATGTACGGCATGGCCCTGCCCGACGAGGTCCTACGGAAGCTCTACTACGAGAATGCGCTCCGTATCATGCCCGGCCTGCCACGGGACGGCTTCGGGCGGTAGCCGCGCCGGCTTCACGAGCGGAGGGGGGCCCGGGCAGTCCGCCCGGGCCCCCCTTTTCGTTCACCCACGGCCCCCGGATCCCACGACCACCGAGGATCCCTGATGGTCCTGAGCCGAGGCTCCGGATCCGGCCTCCGTGGGGTCCTCAGTTCTGTGGCCAGCTCGCCCAGATGCCGCAATGCCCGGAACGGTCGGTCCCGTCGAGGGCTCGGTTCGGCCCCGAATAGACCGCGTTCATCACGGCGCGGGGAGAGAAGACGACCTCCTCGGTGCGCGAGTTGACGAAGACCTTGCCGAAGTGCGCCTGGCTGAGCGCGTGGCCGGCCTCGTGGAGCGCGATGGTCTCCACGTCGATGAGGCCCGGGGTCCCGCTGTCGGTCCAACCGAAGGCGTTGTTGTAGTAGATCTCCCGCGCGGCCAGATCGGGATTCCCGTCCATGTCCAGGTCGCCCGAGGTGAACGTGAGCGTGAACGTGGCCCCCAGGACGAAGGTGGATCCGTCTTCCACGATGTCGTCGAAGAAGTCACCGGGGAGCCAGCCGGCGTGCATGACGTCGGATACGGCGGGGCCCCCTCCGTAACCCAGGATGTTCTGGACGAGGCCCAGGTCCACGGGGATCGGGTTCAGGCTCATGCCGAGCTCGGAGCAGGTCTCGCCGCTCCAGGTCCCCATGGCGCCGGCGATGGCGTTGGTGGTCGCGGCAACGTCCATTCCGCCCGTGGCCGCCCCGTCCACCAGGTCCACCCAGGTGTCGATGGTGTTGGGATCGCCGTCCGCCCCACCCCGGCGCGGATCGTCGGGGATGAAGTCGAAGGCCAGACGCTTGTTCCCCACGTCGCTGGCGATGATGATGTTCGGGCTGGCCAGGTCCGGGCGCGTTGTGATGAGCTCCACGTAGGCGATCCTGTACTCCGATCCCGCGGCCGCGAGTAGCGCGTTGGTGGCGTCCACCATGTTGGGCGCCTGCACGGCGTCGGTCCCGAGCAGAGGACCGGCGTCGTCGGGGACGGTGGCGAGATCGCCGCAGGCCGGCAGCAGCCCCAGGACGGCGAGGACGAAGAGTCGCTTCATGGCAACCTCCATGCTGTGGGGTCCGGCGCCCGGCTGTCTCGCAGCGGGGGTCGAGCGCCGCTCGCTCCGAGCCCGGGGGACGAAGCGTGCCGCATGCTAGGCGGCGGTGGCGATGCCACGCAACCTGAGGGCGGCGCTACGAGCCCTTGTCGAACACGACGCGCCACACCCCGTCCGGCTCCAGGCGCCAGATCGAGTTGAAGCGACCGGCCGGCTCCCCTGCGGCGTTCCGCACCGGGCCGGAGCTCAGCGCCAATCCACCCGACGCCAGCACCGTGACCACGTCGGGCTCCCAGGCGAACGGGGCTTCCTGTCCCTGAAAGAAGGGTGCCCAGGCGGCGACGATGGCCTCGCGCCCACGGATGGGCTCGTTCCCGTTGAAGAAGACTGCCTCCTCGGAGACGAAGGTCCCGAAAGCGTCCAGGTCCCGCTCGGCCATGGTGCGGGCGAAGGCACGCTCCCGGGCTTCCACCTGGCCGGCCGCGTCGGGCACCTGGCCGCGGACCGGCGCGCCCGCCATGAGCAGGGCGCCCATCGCCCCAGCCAACCACCCACGCATCCCCACCTTCGTCTTCGTCCTCATCCTCCCCTCCCCCTTCCCTTGGTGATCCTCCGCCGCGTCCTACGCTGCGAACGGTACGCCCACAGCCCCACAAAGCCAACGCATGAAGGGCACACCCGCTCGGCATCGTTCTGCGAACGCGTCCACGAAGCCGTCGGCCACGATCTCCTCCTCGGTGAGTGGCGCCACGGCGATGAAGTCCTTCCGCTTGAGGTCGTCGATGAGGGGATGATCCCGGTCGAAGCCGTTGGGGCCCAGCTTCAGGCTGTCACCTCCGAGCTCCAGGCCACCTCCGAGGGCGCCCCCGTGCGCGGCCGACCGCCACCCGTCCGCGTCCTCCACGATGGTCTCGCGGATGGCGGTGAGGGTGTCCCGGTCGGGATGCCAGATCCCCATCCCGAGGAAGCAGCCGCCGCGGCTACCCGGTGCTTCCCCTGCGTCACCTTCCGGCTCCAGGTGCAGGTAGAAGCCCGGCGCATGCACGTCCTTCCCCCGGGCGTGCCGGAACTGGACGCCCGTCTGCTCCTTGTACGGGGGTGCCCCCGGACGGAACCGAAGGTTGGCGTGGATGCGGAAGAGGGAGCCGCCCTGGACCTTGGGCTCGGCCTGGAAGTGCGGGCTGATGTCCCGGAGCTGCGGCCGGAAGGCGCGGACGAAGAGCTTGCACGGCTCGAGGACGTCCTCCTCGTACCGCCCCCGGTTCGCCTCGAACCAGGGCTTCTCGTTGTTCCGCTTCAGGTCCCGGAAGAAGTCGAAGAGGGCCGGGGTGAAGGGGGAGGGCTGTGCCACGTGGATTTCCTCACCAGGAGATGATCAGGCCGGCGGTGATCTCGGAGTAGATGGCGCGGACGTTGGCGCCCACGGCGTTCACGCGTCCCTCCACCCGGATTCCGGCACCCTGGGACACGGCGATGCGGACACCGGTGGCCACCGAGGGTGAGAAGAAGATATCGGCGTCCCCACCGGCTTCGGGAACCTCCACGGCGATGCCGCCTCCGAGCCCAACGTACGGGTTGACCCGCGCCGCAGTGCGTTGGAGCTGAATCATGAGGCTGGGGAGGTAGACGTCCTTCACCCCTCCTGCGCGGTCGGGTCGCGCGTACGCCAGCCCCGCCTCCGCCAGCAGCCCGGGATAGATGGGCATGTCGGCCCGCAGGGCGTAGATGCCCGTGGCCGACACTTCGGGCTGGTCGTAGACGGACACGCCGGCCATGACGCTCACGTGGCCGTCGTACCACTCGACCCGGTCGGGGCCGCGCTGCGCCTGGAGTGCGGCGGGGAGGAGGAGAAGGACCAGCGAGAGCGTGAGGGTGCGTACGACCATGGGGACCTCCGTCGGGCGAGGTGGCTGGCGCGGGCCCGCGAAGGCCCGCGCCGTATTCATGCTACCCCGGATCGCAAGGTTCAGACCACCTCACCCGTCGGCCCGGAGCGCCTCCGTGGGTTGGACGCTCAGGGCCCGGCGGACGGGCATGAGTCCGCCCAGCAGTCCGACGATGAGGAGCACCGAAGACACACCGGCGCCGGTGAGCCACAGCGTCCTGAGGTCGGCCCCCTCCCCAGCGCCGGGCACGCCCACCACGGCCAACACCCCCAGACCCACCACCACCCCGAGCCCGAGCTGGACGAACGTCTTCAGGAAGACACCCCGCACCACCCCGACCGGCGCCGCGCCCAGCGCGGTGCGGATGCCGATCTCACGCGTGCGCTGGGAAACGATGAACGAGAGGAGCGCGTAGACTCCCGCGGTGGCCAGGAGCGCAGTGACCAGAGCGACGAAGGCGATGACGCCCACGCGGAAGTGCACCTGCAGGACCTCGTTCCGCCGGAGGTCCGCGAGCGGAAGGATCTCGTCCAGGATCACCCCTGGCTCAGCCTCGGCGGCGATGGCCTGGAGGCGGGGCGCCAGCGTCTCGGGGTCCCCGTCCACCTCGATGAGGAGCCGGATGGGGTAGGTGCCGGCCCCGGAGAGGGGGAAGTAGACCTGCGGATCCGCGCCGGCGGCGCCCGTGAGCTCATCGGGGACGACGCCCACGATCTCCGTCCACGGCCGACCGGGATCGCCGCCCTGGGAGAAGCTCCGGATCTGCTGACCCACGGCGTCCTCCCCGCCCAGGACCTCGGAGACGAAGGCCTCGTTGACCATGGCCACGCGCTGATCCTCGGCGAAGTCCACCCGGGTGAGGGGGCGTCCCGAGCGGACCCGCGGTGCCGCCACCTGAAAGAAGTCCAGCTCGGCGGTGGCGGTGCGGGCGTACCACCCGCTGGGTCGCGGCTCTTGGCCCGCAACCTCCAGCCGCATGGCGGGGATCGACTCGGCGATGATCCCCGGGAGCCGCGTGGTCATAGAGACGCTCCGGACCCCGGGCTCGATCCGCACCCTACGGGCCACGTCGTCCCGCATATCGGCGTAACGCTGGAGCAGCGTGGGGCCCGTCATGAAGCCGTCCGTCACACCGGTCACCGAAACGCGGCGGAGCTCCTGGCCCGCGGCCTGGTCCGCCGCCGCCGAGGTGAGCTCCACGTTGGAATCCACCAGGATACGCGCGGTGAGGTACCGCTCCGTGGGGAACTCGGTCACGGCCACCTGATCGCGGTAGGTCTGCACCGCCCCCGTGAACACGATGGGGAACAGGGCCACGGAGACGGCGATCTGGAACACGATCACGAAGGTAGGCAGCCGGCCGAACGCCAACGCCGATCCACCGCTGCCCGCGGTCTGCAGCGTGGCCGCGAGGCGCCTGCCCGTGGCGCGGAACGCGGGCAGCACCCCCACCACGGCGGCGCCCAGCGTGGCCAAGGCAAGGCTGTAGATCACCGTGGAGAGGGACATCCCTGGATCCCACCAGAACGGTGGCGCCACCCGCTGGGCATCCCAGAAGATGTCCCCACCCCATCTCAACATCCAATCCGCGGCGAGCAGGCCCACCCCCGCCGACAGCCACGCCAGCACGAGGGCCTCGGCGAAGAGCTGGGCGACGATGCGGCCGCGTCGAGCCCCCAGCGCGGACCGCACCGCGATCTCCGACATCCGCCCCGCGTTCCGGGCGAACACCAGGGTGGCCACGTTGGCGCAAGCCACCACCAATAGCAGCACCAGCACCGTCCTGGCGATCCTGAGGGCCCACCGGATCATCTCCGGGTTGCCCGACGCCACCTCCTGGTACGGGAGGACCGCCGGCCGGACCCGGCCGTAGAGCTCGGGCAGGTCCTGGGACAGCCGGGCGCCGAGTTGCTCCATCTCCAGTTGCGCCTCCTCAAGGGTCCGTTCCGGCGCCAGCCGACCGAACGCCACCAGGGGAGGACCGGCCCGGGATGCCGCGGCGCCGTCGTCCCGGCGGAAGTTCACCCAGACATCAACGGGTCCGGGGAAATGGGTCTCGGCAGCCGCCACGCCCACCACCGTGTAGGAAGTGTCTCCCAGGCGGACGGCCGATCCCACCACGTCCGGGTCGGCGCCCAGGACGCGCTCCCAGGCCTGGTAGGCCAGCACCGCCACCGGCTCGGCGGCGGGGCCATCGTCGGCGGGGAGAAGGAGCCGGCCCAGAGCGGGGGCGGCGTCCACCATGGTGAACCCGCTGGCGCTCATCTCCGCCACGTCCACGGGCGTCGTGCTTCCGTCGAGCGCCACCAGGCTCATGTTCATCCGCAGGGCTGCGCCAATGTCTTCCACCGTCTCCAACCCTTCGCGCCACCGTCGGATATCCGCCAGCACCCGTCCGTCGCGGTCCCCCGACTCGGTGTCGAAGTTCGCCAGCCCCACCACGCGGTCGTCGACGTTCGCCCACCTGGCTTCCCCCAGAAGGTCACCGGTGAACTCGTTGAACCCGGCGTTGATGCCGATGGCCGTGGCGATGGCGACGCACCCCGTCACCGTGAGCAGGGGGCTCTTCCGGAGCATCCGGAGTCCCAGGCGGAAGTCCAGCAGCGAGGGGACGGCCGTCCCCATGAGCTCCCGGAGCCGCTCCCAGGTGAAGCGCCCGGCGAAGGAAACCGCCTCCACCGCGTACCAGGCGTCGGCACGGAGCCGCCCCCGCTCGATCCGGCGGCGGCCGTACACCTCCTCCAGATCACCGAGCACGGCATCGCGGGCGTCCGCGGGGACGAGCTTGCTCAACAGCCAACGCGCCACGCGCGGTGGCCGCGGGCGGCTCATCGGACCTCTCCGGAAGCCGGCTCGAGCCCGTCCCACATGGCATCCATGGCGCGCCGGGCGTCCTCCAGCTGCTCCCGGCCCTCAGGGCGCACCCGGACCATGCGGCGTGCCTTGCCCCCACGCTCCTCGGTGGGCTCGCCCATCCACGTCTCCAGGAGCCCTTTCTTCTCCAGGCGGCGGAGCGTCACGTAGACCGCCGCCCGGGAGACGCTCCGTCCCGTGCGCCGCTCGATCTCGTCGACGATGGGGACCCCGTACACCCCGTCTCCGAGATGCAGGATCGCCAGCAGCACCATCTGCTCGAACTCACCCAGGCTCGCCTGTCCCATGCCCTTCCCCCTCCGTCCCGAGGCCACAATGTTGACGACGTCATCAAAATGACGACGTGGCGGAAGTATACATTGTCATCATTCTTCCACCAAGGGGGTCGGGAGGGCGCCGGCGAATGGAGCGCCGGCAGCCCACCCCGGCGCGCTGAGGCGGGCCTGTCGGTGACCGGTCAGGGCACCCGGGTCAGGGGCCAGAGCCGCACGCGCTCAACGCCCAGGTCGTCGGTGCCCGACGCCAGAAGGTAGTCTTCGCCGATGTCGTAAACGTCGAGCCCCGCGGGGAGTGTGACGGTCGCCGCCAGCGAACCGTCCGGCCCGACCACGACCCAGCGCTCGGTGGGGGACTGCCCGTCGATGCCGTAGGGCTCCACCCAGAGGTGGCCGGCCTCGTCCCGCACCACGCCCGCCATGGCAGGGAGCGTGTCGGGAAGCGGGAAGCGCTCCTGCGCGGCACGGATGCCGGCGCGCCGTTCCTCCGGCACACCTTCCAGGCGAGCCGCCAGCGCCGCTTCCCGGTCCGCCGGGGTGACCACGTGGCGCGGCTCCGCCAGCCGCACCAGACGGACCAGGCCGCCGTCCAGGTCCCAGAACCGCAGCTCGAAGTGCTCGTTGGACGACGCCAGCACGTCGGATCCGGCGGCGACGATGACGCTGTTCAAGGAATACGGCGACGTGGCGATCTGGATGGACTGCTCCCCGACGATCATCTGGACCTCCCGCCCGGGGTGGAGGCCCAGGTCGTGGACGTCGCTCCCGTCGGGGGAGATGGCCATGACCTGGACGGGCGGGCGCTGCTGCCCGGACTCGGGCATGCCGTCGGGCCCGCCGAACCGAACCTCGCCCAGCACCAGCTCGCCGGAGTCCAGGCGGCCCTCCGGGCGGGGAAGCGTGATTCCCTCCGTGGTGGGAATGGGGAGGCTTCGCCCATAACCGGCGGTCTCGTGGAAAACGGTGATGCGGCGCGTGCGAAGGTCCCACACCGCCAGGGAATCCCCGGCCCAGTGCATCATCCCCGTCATGCCGCTGAACTCTCCGGGCCCCTCGCCTTCGCCACCCCAGGTCTCCAGGTGGTCACCGGCCTGGTCGTAGATCCGGACCTGGTTGGTGCCGGCGTTGGCCACGGCGATGCGTCCGTCGGAGAGCCGGAGGGCGCCCACTACCCGGAAGAGCTGATCCTCCGGCGCGCCCTCGAGGACGCCGATTTCGACGGCGGGCTCCGCGGCCAGGATCCACTCCGGCGTGGCCTCCGAGCTGGGTGGGTTTTCGATGATCGTCACGCCGGCGCTGTCCCGGACCACGGGGCCCGCGGCGGCGACGTCCGCTCCCGATCTGTCGCCACATCCTCCCAGAGCGACGAAGGCCGCCGCGACAGCCCAGATCCTGCCACCCCTTCCCTGCATCGTCATCCTCCCGTCGTTCGAGTGCCGTCTGGCATCCGCACCTTAGGACGCGAGCCGGCGCTCCGCCACCGCCGCGTCGGGCGAGGCACAATCCTCACTGCACCGCCGTGCGCCGCACCACCCCCACCCGGCATCGACGGTCTGGACCCGCCCTCCTTGACCCTCACGCGACGGGAGGGG
>CAYGKI010000045.1:0-13956 GCA_964350235.1 uncultured Gemmatimonadaceae bacterium
GGTCCATCAGTTCGACAAGGTGGAGCTGGTCCGGTACGAGGCGCCCGAGCGCAGTCTGGAGGCGCTGGAGGAGCTGACCCGGCAGGCGGAGACGTTGCTGGAGCGCCTCGGCCTGCACTACCGGCGGCTGCGGCTGGCCACGGGGGACCTGGGGCAGAGCGGCGCCATGACCTACGATCTGGAGGTCTGGGCGCCAGGTGTGGGGACCTGGCTCGAGGTGTCGAGCTGCACCACCTTCACGGACTATCAGGCGCGCCGCGCGGATATCCGGTTCAAGCGCTCGCAGGCGGACAAGCCGGAGCATGTCCACACCCTCAACGGATCCGCGCTCGCGCTTCCGCGGGTGGTGGCGGCGCTCCTCGAGACCTACCAGCGTGAGGACGGAAGCGTGGCGCTCCCCGAGGTGCTGCATTCGTATGTCGGTCGAGACGTCCTGACCGTTCCCCGCTAGCGGCCCGTGGTGGAAGTCGGGCGGGTCGCACCCCGAGAGCCATGATCCGCATCAAGTGGCCGGTCGCGCTGGCGACCCTCTTCGTGCTTCTCCTGGTGTGGTACCTGCTGTACACCCAGCAGATCGTGGAGCAGGTCCGGGGAAACGCCGCGATGCTCTCGCGGATCTTCGCGGAGGTGCAGGAGGGGCTGGTCACCCAGGGGAACGAGACTCAGGTCCTGCTGAACCTGCAGGGCATCGTCATCGACGCCGGAGTCCCCCTCATCGTCATGGGGCCCGGCGACACCGTCCTGGCCCACGAGAACCTGCCGTTCTCGGTGGACGTGAACACCCCCGAGGGACAGGAGCGGGTGCAGGCGTACGTGAGGGGCCTGGATGCGGAGAACCCCCCCATCGGTGATCCGAACCTCATGCACATCCACTACGGCGACACGCCGGAAGTGAGACGGCTCCGTTGGATTCCCTTGCTTCAGGCGGGGGGGTTGTTTCTGACGGTCCTCATCGGCTTCGTAGTCGTGCGCTATCAACGCCGGGCGGAAGGAGAGAAGGCGTGGACCGCCATGGCTCGAGAGCTGGCGCACCAGCTCGGGACCCCACTGTCTTCGTTGCAGGGGTGGTTGGAGGTCCTCCGCCTCCGGCCGGAGGAGCGTCCGGGGTCTTTGGGCGAGGGCGAGGTGGCGGACGCCATAGGAGAAGACATCGAGCGGCTGGAGCGGATCAGTCACCGCTTCGAGCTCATCGGGCGGGAGCCCGAGCTCCAGAGCCTCTCGGTACGCCAGGTCGTCGGCGACCTGGAGCAATACCTCGCGGCACGTATCCCGCGGCTCACCCGGAAGGGCGTGGAGCTGTTGGTGGACGTGCCGCCCGGCTTGCCCCGTATCATGGGCAACGAGGTGCTGCTCATGTGGGCTTTGGAAAACGTCGTCAAGAACGCCCTCGACGCCCTGGCCGGGCGTGGAGGCAAGATCACCATCTATGCGAGAGAAGTCGGCGGGAGGTGGGTCAGTCTGAGGATTCGGGATACCGGGCCGGGCGTGGATCCGGCGGTGAGAGACAGGATTTTCGAGCCGGGCGTGAGCTCCAAGAAGGGTGGTTGGGGGGTGGGCCTGGCCCTCTCCCGGCGCATCGTGGAAGGGGTGCACGGCGGCCGCATCGAGCTTCTGGAGGGCATGGAGGGAACGACCTTCCAGATTCGCCTTCCCGTCGCCGATGCCTGATGCCCGTGCGACGTCCGGTGGCGGCATGAGCAGATACCTGGAAGACCTCAATCCGGAGCAGCGGGAGGCCACCGAGCACGTGGAGGGACCGCTCCTGGTGCTGGCGGGCGCGGGCTCCGGGAAGACCCGGGTCCTGACCGCGCGGATCTGCCACCTCATCCACGCGCACGGTGTGCCGCCGGACCGGATCCTGGCGGTGACCTTCACCAACAAGGCCGCCGGGGAGATGCGGGAGCGCATCGGGCGCATGTTGGGCGCCGATCCGCGGGGAATGTGGGTGGGCACGTTCCACGCCCTGGGCGCCCGCCTGCTGCGCCGGCACGTGGACCGCCTGGGGTGGGACCGCGCATTCAGCATCTTCGACGCCGACCAGTCCCTGCGCCTGGTGAAGAGCGTCCAGGAGGCGGTGGGGATCGACCCGAAGCGCTGGAATCCCAAGGCCATCCGCGGCGAGATGAGCAACGCCAAGAACCAGCTCGTCTCCGCCAGGCAGTTCGCCATGGACAACGAAGGGAGCTTCGACCTTTTCGCGCGGACGGTGGCCAAGGTCTATCCCGAGTACCAGAAGACGCTGGAGCACCAGAACGCGTTCGACTTCGACGATCTCCTCGTGAAGCCCGTGGAGCTCTTCGAGCAGGTGCCCGCGCTTCTGGAGCAGTACCAGGAGCGCTTCCAGTTCATCCTGGTGGACGAGTACCAGGACACGAACCGCGCCCAGTACCGCTTCGTGGAGCTGCTGGCCGAACGCCACGGCAACCTCATGGTCGTGGGGGACGACGACCAGTCCATCTACGGATGGCGGGGCGCCGACATCCGGAACATCCTCGACTTCGAGGAGGGTTTCCCTGGTGCCCGCATCGTTCGGCTCGAGCGCAACTACCGATCGACCCAGTCCATCCTCGACGCCGCCAACCACGTCATCGCCGAGAACGTGGACCGGAAGGGGAAGACCCTCCGCACCGAGCGTACCGGGGGTGAGCCCATCACGGTGGTGGAGACCTTCGACGAGACGGACGAGGCGCGATGGATCGTCTCGGACCTGGAGACCCGCATCCGCGACGTCCCCACCTGGTCCTATCGCGACACGGCGGTGCTGTACCGCACCAACGCCCAGGCCCGGGCCCTGGAGGACGCCTTCCGGAGGGAAGGAGTCCCTTACCAGGTCATCGGGAGCGTGCGCTTCTACGAGCGCCGTGAGATCCAGGACGTCCTCGGGTACCTGCGCCTCATCTCGAATCCCCGGGACGAGATCGCCTTCGATCGTGTGGTGAACTATCCCCGCCGCGGCATCGGTCTCACGTCGCTGGAGCACCTGCGGCGGTGGGCGTCCGACCAGGGGCTGACCCTCCTGGAGGCCGCCGAGCGCGCCGAGGAGATCATGGACATCCGCGCGGCGGCGACCCACGCGCTGGTGCGCTTCGCCGAGCTGGTGCGGGAGTTCAGCATCCGGGCGGCACAGGTGAGCGTGGGCGAGCTCCTGGAGGAGCTGGTGGACCGGCTGGATCTGGTGCGTCACCTACAGGACGAGGGACCCGAAGGCGAGGACCGCGCACGGAACGTGGCCGAGCTCATCGCCGGCGCCGTGGACTTCGACGCGGCCTCGGCCACGGCCGTGGAGCAGGAGGACCAGGATCGCTTCACCGAGCTCGACCTCTACCTGCAGCAGGTGGCGTTGGTCGCCGACGTCGACAAGCTGGATCCGGATGCCGACGCCGCGACCCTCATGACCCTGCACAACGCAAAGGGACTCGAGTTCCCTCTGGTGTACATCGCGGGGATGGAGGAGGGGCTGTTTCCGCTGGGTCGGGCCTACGACGATCCGTCCGCGCTGGAGGAGGAGCGACGACTCTTCTACGTGGGGATCACCCGCGCCGAGGACAAGCTGAGCCTGAGCTGGGCGCGGCAGCGCCGGCGCGCCGGGGACTTCAATCACAACACCCGCTCGTCCTTCGTGGACGCCGTTCCCGAGAATCTCGTCGAGGAGCGCCGGAGCGAGCGTCTCAAGCTGCTCACGTCCAGCACGCCTCATCGGGATCGCGGGCACCGGACCGCGTTCGGCGGCTCCAGCTACCGCGACACGTCCTACGAGCCGGATCCCGACGTGGGCATGAATCAGGACCTGCCCCGTTTCGCGCCCGGAGAGCGGGTGGTCCACGCCACCTTCGGGTCGGGCGCCGTGGTGGAGGTCACCGGGTTCGGACGGGATCTCAAGGTGACCGTGGACTTCGACGACGTGGGCCGCAAGAAGCTGCTCGCGCGATATGCATCGCTGGAAAAGGACTGGCCATGAGCGTGGACCGGGACGAGGTGCTCCGCATTGCCGGGCTCGCAAGGCTCCACCTGGGCGACGACGAGCTTGAGCGCATGACCGGCGATCTGAACTCCATCCTCCGGTACGTGGACGCCCTGGGCGAGCTGGAGGACGAGGCCGCGCCCGGAGAGGAAGAGCGGGCCGAGGGACGCCGACCCACCCGTGGATCGGAGGAGACCGGCGCGGTGCCCGGGCGTCTCGATCCGTCGAAGCTGGCTCCGTCGTTCATGGACGGGTTCTTCGTGGTACCCCCTCCGCCGGGATTGCACGTCGACGACGGCGGTGGGTCGTGAGCCCGAGCCTGCTGGACCGTATCCGAGCCGCGGAGCAGGGAGAGGACGGCCTGAACGCCTTCGTTTCCATGGCCGAGGCGGCCCCTGCGCACCCGGCGGACGGACCCCTGGCCGGGACGGCCGTGGCCGTGAAGGACAACATCGCGACCACGGAGCTTCCCACCACCTGCGGATCCAGGCTCCTGGAGGGCTACGTCTCTCCGTTCCAGGCCACCGCGGTACGCAGGCTCCGGGAGGCCGGAGCCTGGGTGGTGGGGAAGACGAACATGGACGAGTTCGGCATGGGCTCTTCCAGCGAGAACTCGGCGTTCGGCCCCGTGCGGAACCCACACGATACCCGGCGGGTGACCGGCGGCAGCTCGGGGGGCTCGGCGGCCGCCGTCGCCGCGGGGTACGTGCGGATGGCCCTGGGCTCGGAAACGGGGGGCTCGGTCCGACAGCCCGCGGCCTTCTGCGGCGTGGTGGGAATCAAGCCCACGTACGGACGGGTGAGCCGGTACGGCCTGGTGGCCTTCGCGTCGTCCATGGACCAGATCGGCACGTTCGGACGGACGGTGGACGATGCCGCACGGCTCCTGGAGGTCATCGCGGGTCACGACCCGCTGGACGCCACCTCCGCCGATGTCGGGCCTTTGTCGCTGTCCCATGCGGTCGGTCGCGGCGTGTCCGGCATGGTGGTGGGTGTCCCGGACGAGGATCTGCCCGAATCCCTGGATCCAGGAATCCGCGGCCTGGTCGAGGATGCGCTGGCTCGCCTCGAACGCGAGGGCGCCGTGCTCAGAAGGGTTTCGCTGCCTCATGCGCGCTTCGCCATCCCCACCTACTACGTGCTCGCCCCGGCCGAAGCCTCCAGCAACCTGTCCAGGTTCGACGGCGTGCGGTACGGGCGCCGCGTCGATGCCGACGACATCGGCGCCATGTACGAGGAGACGCGCTCGGCGGGATTCGGAACCGAGGTGAAGCGGCGGATCATGTTGGGCACCTACGCGCTGTCGGCCGGCTACTACGACCGGTATTACGGACGAGCCCAGCGGGCCCGGGCCTACATCACCCAGGACTTCCGCACCGTGTTCGACGATGGGGTGGACGTGATCTTCACGCCGACCACGCCCACCACTGCGTTCCCGCTGGGCGATCGGGTGGACGACCCGGTTCAGATGTACCTGTCCGACGTGTTCACGGTGACGGCGAACCTGGCGGGAATCCCGGGCATGTCCGTACCCATCGGAACCCTGGACGGGCTCCCCGTCGGGGGGCAGGTGCTGGCCCCCTGGTGGCGGGAGGACCAGGCGGTGGCCGTCGGCGCTGTCCTCGAGGCCACCGGAGGAGCCGGAGCATGAGCTGGGACATCGTCATCGGCATTGAGATCCACGTGCAGCTCCGCACCGACCGGAAGCTCTTCTGTGGGAACCGGGTCGTGTTCGGCGACGCGCCCAACAGCCACGTGTGTCCGGTCTGCCTCGGGCTGCCCGGAGCCCTCCCCACGGTGAACCCCGAAGCGGTCCGCCTCGCCACGCGAACGGCCCTGGCGCTGGGCTGCCAGGTCCACGAGCGGAGCGTCTGGGCCCGTAAGAACTACTTCTACCCGGATCTTCCGAAGGGCTATCAGATCAGCCAGTTCGAGGACCCGCTGGCCACGGCCGGGGAGGTGGGGTTCGTCGGTCCGGACGGGCCGCGGACGGTCCGGATCAGGCGGATCCACATGGAGGAGGATGCCGGAAAGCTCATCCACGACCGGATTCCCGGGAAGAGCGCGGTGGATCTCAACCGGGCCGGGACGCCTCTGGTGGAGATCGTCACCGAGCCGGACGTCGGATCTCCCGGGGAGGCACGGGCTTTCCTGACGACGTTGAAGCAGATCCTCGAGTACATCGACGTGAGCGACTGCAACATGGAGGAGGGGAGCCTCCGCGCCGACGCCAACGTTTCGCTGCGTCCGTCTCCCCGGGATCCCCTGGGCGTGAAGACGGAGATCAAGAACGTGAACTCCTTCTCCGGGATCGAGCGCGCCCTGGAGATCGAGATCGCGCGACAGCGCGAGGTTCTGGAAACCGGGGGGCGTATCGAGCAGCAGACGCTGCTCTGGGACGACCATCGCGGCACCGTCCGTCCCATGCGCTCCAAGGAGGAGAGCCACGACTACCGGTACTTCCCGGATCCCGATCTCCCCACGCTGGTCGTGTCCCCGGACGAGCTGGCCAAGGCACGCGCGGCGCTGCCGGACTTGCCCGAGGTCCGGCGCACCCGGTTCGTGGAGGCGTACGGCCTGTCCGACTACGACGCCGGGGTGCTCACCCACAGCCGCGCGACCGCCGACTACTTCGAGCTCGTGGCCGAGGGGGCCGGAGACGCCAAGCTCGCCGCCAACTGGGTCATGGGGCCGGTGCAGGCGCTCATGAACGAGCGCGGCGAGGACGCAGCCGACTTCGCGGTGCCCGCGGAGCGCCTGGTGGAGCTCCTCGGCCTGCTCACCGAGGGTCTGGTGTCGGATGGCGCGGCCAAGAAGGTGCTGGGGCTGCTCCCCGGTGAGGAGGGATCCGTCCGGGCTTTGGTGGAGCGGGAGGGGCTGGTCCAGGTCCGGGACGACGGACAGCTGGAGGCGTGGGTGGAGGAAGTCCTGGCAGCCCACCCCGACGAGGCCGACCGGTACCGGCAGGGAGAGAAGAAGATCCTCGGGTTCCTCATGGGCCGCGTCATGGGCCTCTCCCGGGGGAAGGCCGATCCGCGCCGGGTCAACGAGCTCCTGCGGGGCGCCCTGGAGGCGTAGGGAAGGGTACGCTCTAGCCGGTGCCGTTCCCGTCAGCGGAATCGGCGGGGAACGGCGGGAGCGTCCGACGTCCCGCCGTCCACGACGTGATGCCGGCGGCGAACTCCGGATCCTGGATCTGCGGCCAGTACAGAGAGCGGTCCGACGGGAGGGGGAAGAACGCCTCGGCCATCTCCTCCAGCGCGTCGGGGTGGTCGGCGGTGTGGTCCGCCAGGGCCCGCCTGCGGACCTTCTTGGCCAGCTTCAGGTTCAGGTCGCCCACCGGATCCGCCTCGGCGGCCGGCGACCCGCCTCGGTCGTTCAGGTACCCGATCACCCGCTCGAAGGACGCCTCGAAGTACCGGTCGACCGTCGGGTCGGGGAGGTCGAATCGCGACTTGGCCAGGACCTGACCGAAGACCTTCTGCCAGCGCTCGTATCCCTGGAACTGGATCATGCCGCGGAAGATCCGGCGGTTGGTCTGGAAGCTGAAGATGGTGCGGCTCAGGACGTCGTCGAACAGGGTGTCCGCCTCGCTGTGGTCGTGATCCATGACCACGTGCCGCGCCAGGGACAGGAAGTCCTCGCCGACATGCATGTCCATGCGATGCTCCCAGTACGCGTGGCCCAGGGCCTGCGTGGTGCTGGTGAGCAGGAGCTGTCTGGGGACGAAGACGTTGTGTGCCACGGTGTCGGCGGCCAGGTGCGCGAGATACCCGTAGCCCACGGCCGCCAGGTGCTCGCTCTCGGCCGAGGAGAGGATCTCCTCGCCGATGGACCAGTCATGGCAGTGTCTTCCCGTGGGAACGTACTTCTTGGCGAACGAGATGTCCGCGGCCACCGATCCGTAGAGGAAGTGCAGGGGATACCGTTCGAGTACGGCGCGGATCGCCGGCGGAATGAGGTAGAGTGAAGCGAGCACCGCCTCGCCCAGCGCCACATGCGTCGCCGGGCCCCAGGCCCATGCTTCCGAGGGCGTGAGGACCATCCAGCCAAGGGCCACGAGCAGGGCCCCCAGGTAGCCCGATCCGCGGGGGGCGTGCTGGACCGCCTCCTCGTCTCCCGTTGGCGAGACCCGGCCGGCAGCCCCGCGAGGCGCGGGTGGCGTTTCCCTACCGGTCCGCATGCGGCGCCGGGTCGGCGACGACGGGGTCGTCGGATTCCGGGTCCGGGAGGGGCTCGGGTCGGGGGGACGCCCTTCTGCGGGCGCCCGAGATGGTCCTGGCGCTCTCGCGTATGCCGTGGACGCCCGCTGCCGTGTCGAGGAACAGATCCTCGGCCTCCGCTTGCACGGTCTCGAGGAGGGCGTTGAACTCCTCCACCCGTGCCTCCATGTGGTCGGAGGCCTGCTCGAGCCGCTCGCGAATCGTCTCCACCGTCGCCGTGAGGTGTCGGACGTCGTCGCGGAGGGTATCGGTGATCACCTCCACGTTGTCCGAGATGCTGCGGGCGCGATCGGAGACGGGTCCGAAGTGCTGCCGGACGCCGATCCGGAGCTCCCGGATGGCGGAGCGGACTTCCCAAACGGTGAAGATCATCACCGCCGCCAGGGCGATGACCGCCAGGCCAGTGACCACGATGGCCAGGTCCGACGCGATCCCGAGGGCGTCACGCTGCACGACGACTTGGGGAAGGGCTGCCTGGATGATGTGCATGCAGAAGTGTAACCGGCACCGTCCTCCTTGATCCAGCCATGCGGCACGGATCTTGTCCCGTTGGACGGGGTGCTAACCCCGGTCGCGCCAAGCCATCCGGCATCGATCCTCCTCACCCCCGAATCCATGGGAAGCTTCCTCGTCGAAGGCGGACACCGGCTCCAGGGCCGGATCCGCCCAGCTGGCAACAAGAACGCCGCGCTGCCCTGTCTCGCGGCCACCGTGCTCGCTTCCGAGCCGGTCACCCTCGAGAACGTGCCTCGCATCCGTGACGTGCTCACCTTCCTGGAGATCGTCGCCTCCCTGGGCGCCGACGTCCGCTGGGACGGGCCCAACGAGGTGACCGTCGATCCCCGGGGCGTGCGGGGCGGTGAGATCGATCGGGAGCTGGCCGAGCGGATCCGGGCTTCCCTCCTCTTGGCGGGACCTCTCCTGGCGCGCTTCGGAGACGTGGAGCTTCCGCCTCCAGGGGGAGACGTCATCGGTCGTCGGCGCATGGACACCCACTTCCTTGCCTTCGAGGCCCTGGGCGCCGAAGTGAAGCTGAACGGCGGATTCCGCATCCGCGCCAAGAAGCTCCGAGGCGGGGACTTCTTCCTGGACGAGCCCTCGGTCACGGGCACGGAGAACGCGGTGATGGCGGCGGTGATGGCGGAGGGCCGCACCCGGATCCGCAACGCGGCGGCGGAGCCCCACGTGCAGGACCTGTGCAGGCTCCTCAACGCCATGGGCGCCAGGATCTCGGGCGCGGGCACGCACGTGCTGGAGATCGAGGGCGTCGATCGGCTCTCGGGGGCCCGGTTCAGTATCGGCGCCGACCACATCGAGGCCGGATCCTTCATCGGACTGGCCGCGGTCACCGGCAGTGATCTGGTGGTGGAAGACGCGCCCGTCGAGCACCTGGACTCCACGCTCATCGGCTTCCGGCGGTTGGGCATCCAGTGTGAGATCCGCGGCCGCGACCTCCACGTCCGCGGTTCCGAGCCTCACCGCGTCCAGGACGACGCCTATGGACACGTCCCCAAGGTCGACGACGGACCGTGGCCCGCGTTCCCTGCGGATCTGACCTCCATCGCCATCGTGGCGGCCACCCAATGTCACGGCACCGTGCTGGTGCACGAGAAGATGTTCGAGTCCCGCATGTACTTCACGGACAAGCTGGTCGGGCTCGGAGCATCCATCATCCTCTGCGACCCTCACCGGGCGGTGGTCGTCGGTCCCACGCGGCTGAGAGGCGGCGTGGTGGAGAGCCCGGACATCCGCGCCGGCATGGCGCTGCTCATCGCGGCGCTGGGGGCCCAGGGCACCAGCCGGATCGGCAACATCCACCAGATCGAGCGAGGGTACGAGCGCATCGACGAGCGCCTGGCCGCCATCGGGGCCCGCATCGAGCGTGTGGACGATTGAGCCCATGGGGTGCGGCGGGTCGCGCTCGCCCATGGCGGGGTGGTGGCGACGTCGGAGCGCGGGGGCGTCGAACCTTTTCCGGACGGTGCTCGTAGGGTGGATGGGCCACACCATCAGGATCAACATGACCAGGAGATGACGATGACCGACGGCGGAGACAGGCGGAAGCAGGGTCCGAAGGAGCGCGTGTCCGAGGGCATCCGGCAGGGGATAGGCGTCCTGTCCGCGTTCAAGGAGGCGCTGGAGGAGACCATCCAGGAGGCGAGGGACCGAGGCGACCTCTCCACCGACCGCGCCAAGCAGGTCATGCGGGACGCGCTCGAGCGCGCTCAGAGCGCCGCCGGTGACGCCAGGGAACGGTTGGACTTCGCGCACCAGTCCGACCTGGACGACTTGAGGGAAGAGCTGGACACCCTCCGCGCGCGCGTCTCCGCGCTGGAGGCCGAGCGGGGAGGCGAGGGCTCGGGGGCCTGATTCCCCCCGCCGACCCGGCGGGTTGAGACGGCCCCGACCTTACCTTATATTCGGCGGCCGGACAGTAGGCCCGAAGGGTTCGGTTTCAACGAAGTGGGGGAGGAGGTTGCCCCCGCTTTTTTGTTCGATGTATCTGGGGTTCGTCGCGATCCGCGGCGCGCCCCTTGGTTTTGATGGGGGGTTGTTTTCCATGCGAGTCGTGCCGGAGATCGCCGATGAGCTCGACCAGCGCGTGAGCGCGCTGGGGTTCGAGCTGGTGGACGTCCGGTGGGGCGGCACGGGCAAGCGTCCGCTCCTCAAGCTGCGCATCGATCGACCGGAGGGTGGCGCCGGTGTAGGGGTCACCGTGGACGATTGCGCGGAAGTGAGCAGGGCTCTGGAGCCCTGGCTGGACGAGCACGAGTCGCTCTCCGACCGGTACACCCTCGAGGTGTCGTCCCCGGGCGTCGATCGCCCGCTGGTGCGCCCGCGGGATTACCGGCGCTTCCGGGGAGAGCAGGTGGTGGTGCAGGGGAGCGAGGGGTTGCTCGGTGAGCAGCGCCGCCTCGAGGGGGAGCTGCTCGGCCTCGACGAGACGGGTGAGGGTGGTGGGAGCGTGCGGCTGAAGTTGCCGGGAGGCAACGAGGTCGACGTCCCCTTGGATCGGATTCGGAAGGCGAACCTCGTCTTCAAGTGGAAGTGAGGAGATAAAGATGGCGAACGCGGCCCAGATCGTAGCGGCATTCAGAGACGTGGCTTCCACCAAGAGCCTGTCCGAAGAGGAGATGACCGACCTCGTCAAGGACGGGATCCTGGCGGGGCTCGCGCGCATCTATGGACCGACGGTCCAGGCCGAGATCGACATCGACGAGCATACCGGGGAGTTCGACATCGTCGTCCTCCGCCGCGTGGTGGAGGAGGTGGAGGACCCGGCTTCGGAGATCTCGCTCAAGGAAGCGCGTTGGGACGACGACACCTTCGAGGTGGGCGACGTCATGGAGATCCCGGTGGACTTCACGCAGTTCGGCCGAAACGCCGTCATGGCCGTGAAGCAGCGGATCGTGCAGCGGGTCAGGGAGAACGAGCGCGACCGCATCCGAGACGAGTTCGCCGACCAGGTCGGCGAGCTGCTCTCCGGTGAGGTTCAGCAGACCGAGCGGGGCAAGCTCGTCGTCATGATGAACCGGTCGCGGGACGCCGAGGCCATCATCCCCTGGAAGGATCAGAATCCGAGGGAGCGGTTCCGGCAGGGCGACCCCATTCGGGCCGTCCTCAAGAAGGTGGAGGAGACGCCGAAGGGACCTCGCTTGATCCTTTCCCGTGCTGATCCCGGCTTCGTCGCGGCGCTCTTCAAGCTCGAGGTGCCGGAGATCCACCAGGGGATCGTAGAGATCAAGGAGATCGCCCGTGAAGTGGGTGGCCGGACCAAGATCGCCGTGTACAGCCGGGACGAGTCCATCGATCCGGTGGGTGCCTGCGTGGGCCTGAAGGGCTCCCGCGTCCAGGCGGTGGTGTCCGAGCTCGGCGGAGAGCGCATCGACATCGTGCCGTGGCATCCCGATACCGAGGTGTTCGCCCGTCGTGCCCTGGCTCCGGCCCGGGTGTCGAAGGTGTTCAGCGACCCGGAGCGGCAGGTGGTCACCGCCATCGTGGACGAGGATCAGCTGTCCCTGGCCATCGGCCGGAACGGTCAGAACGTCCGACTCGCGTCTCAGCTCATCGGCTGGCAGATCGACCTCTACGGGTCGCGTGAGTGGATGGAGCGCGGGGAGGACCTGTCACGTCTGGGGAGCGACGAGGAGGAGCAGTTCGAGACCTCGGACTTCCCCCTCTCCGAGCTGGATCTGACCCCGGCGGCCCTGGCGGCTCTGTCGGAGGCCGGGTATCATACGTTTCTCCAGATCATCGATCTGGAGCGCAGGGATTTCCTTGAGATTCCGGGGATCGGCGAGGCTGAGGCCGACCGGCTCCTCGAGCTCATCGACGAGCTGACCGTGGTCGAAGGCGAGGTCGCGGCGGAGCAGGACGAGGAAGACGCCGAGGAGGCATCCACGTCCGATTCCGATGACGACGACCAGGACGAAGGCGATGAGGACGAAGGGGACGACGCGTGACGCGCTCTCCCTGCTCGGGCTCGCGCGTCGCGCGGGCAAGGTGGCGGGGGGAACGGCCGCCGTCCGCCAGGCGATCCGTGAGGGACGTGCCGCGCTCGTGATCATGGCCACGGACGCGTCCGCGACGCAGTTGGACAAGGTACGGAGTACGATTCACAATCGGACGATCCCCCAGGTCTACCTGGGGGATCGAAACACGTTGGGGGCCGCGATCGGATCGGCCCCGGTGGCCGCGGTGGCGGTTACGGACGCCTCGCTGGCGGGCCGGCTCCTCGAGGAGTTGGCGCGGTTCGGCGACGGACGGGCTCCCGACGAATCGGAGGCACAAGGGTAGCATGCAGGTTATCGAGCTGGCAGAAGACCTCAAGGTCGAGACCGACGCGCTGATCGCGTTGCTCCGGCAGATGGGAATTCCCGTCACGGACGAGCAGGCGACCATCACCGACGGTCAAAAGGCCAAGGTCCTGGCCAAGGTGGAGCGGGAGCGTCGGGCGGGTCACAAGGACCCGGCCGAGGCCATCCGTGTCGCCCTGGAGGAGACCGCGTCCAGCTCGGGTCGCCGGCGGCGTCGCAGGCGGCGTGGGGGTGACGAGACGGAGAAGGCCGAGGACGAGGCCGAGGCTTCCGAGGAGGCGGAGGAGCAGGAGGCCGCCGCGGAGGCCGAGGAGACCGATGCTTCGGCCGAAGAGGAGTTCGAAGCTGACGACGAGGTGGAGTCCGAAGCCGAGGCCGACGAGGTAGAGGAGGCCGAGGCCCCCGACGAGGTGGAGTCCGAAGTCGACGAGGACGACTTCGAGGACGAGCCCGAGGTCGAGGACTTCGAGGACGACTTCGAGGACGAGGACGAGGAAGAGGCGTCGGAGGAGGCCGTCGTCCACGACGCCGCCGAGGCCGAGGCCGAGACCGAGGGCGAGCAGCCGGCTCAGGCCCGTCCCGCCCCGGCGTCCGCCCGGGCCGGCGGACCCGACGGGCCCGTCCGTACCATCCGTCGCCCCACCCCGGCCCCGGCGGCCAGCGCGGGTCCGGGAGGTCAGGTCCGTATCCAGGCGGAAGGGTACACGCCGGACGGGCGCCGCAAGCGTAAGGACAAGAAGAAGGGCAAGCGCCGGCAGGGTGTGGACCAGGACGCCGTCCAGTCCAACATCCAGCGGGTGATGGCCGAGATCAAAGGCGGTGCCGGCGGCAAGAAGCGTCGTCGCAAGGGCCAGCGCGTCTCCCAGGAGGAGCAGGAGCAGCAGGAGGAGCAGGAGCGTCAGGAGCAGGAGCGCGAGCGGACCACCGTACGCGTGAACGAGTTCCTCACGGTGGC
>CAYGKI010000046.1:0-1159 GCA_964350235.1 uncultured Gemmatimonadaceae bacterium
TGCGGGTCCCCCGGTTCGATCCGGCGAGCGGCATGACGCGGCTCGCCCATATGCTGGTGCGGGCCGAGGAGCTCGGTTGTCGGAGCGTGGCTTGTGACCTGGCGGCCCTTCTGGAGGATCGGGACATCCTGGACGCATCCGGTCGGGCTCCCGATGCGGATATTCGGCTGAGGCTCGAGGCCATGCGGCGCGCGCGTTCGGGTGGGCGGGTCAATACGATGGGCGGACAGACCGTGCGTCAGGGCGCGTTGCATCGCGCCCTTCAGGCGTCTCGGCATATCGGAAGGTCTCTGGGCGTGGCGGGTGGAGACGTCGCTCTAGAGGAGGTGGAGCAGGCGGGGATCCTGCTGGCGTTCGCGTACCCGGACCGTGTCGCCCGGCGGCGTGAGGGGAGCCGGGAGCGATACCTGCTCAGGAACGGCAAGGGAGCGCGCCTGATGGAGGGCGGTGGGCTCGGCGACTCGGAATGGATCGTGGCAGCCGATCTGGACGGCCACGGGCGGGATGCACGGATCTTCCGCGCGGCCCCCGTGGAGCGGGACGAGCTCGCGCTCCATTTCCATCACCAGGTGGAGACGCTCGAGCGCGTCGCCTGGAACGACGCGTCGGGGCGGGTGGAGGCGTTCCGGCGCGACTACCTGGGGGCGATCCCGTTGAGAGAGGCGCCGCTCCGGAATCCCTCGAAAGCGGCTCTGGTGGCGGCACTCCTGGACGGCGTACGCGCTCGGGGGCCACGAAGCCTCCCGTGGACGAAGGAGACGGCGGGCCTGCGCGAGCGGCTCGCGTTCCTGCACGCCCTGGATCCGCATCGGTGGCCCGACCGTTCGGACGAGGCGCTCATGGCCGACCTGGATACCTGGCTGGCCCCCTTCTTGTCCGCGCTCCATGGGCCTCGGAGTCTCGACGAACTGTCCCGCATCGACCTCTCGGAGGCGCTCCAGTCCGGGGTGGCCTGGGAGGATCGTGGCCGCATGGAGGCGCTGGCGCCCACACATCTGGAGGTCCCCAGCGGAGCCCGGGTGCCCATCGACTACTCGGATCCCCGAGCGCCGGCGCTGGAGGTGCGGCTGCAGCAGGTGTTCGGGATGACCGAGCCTCCGCGCGTCGGCGGAGGCCGGGTGCCCCTCACCCTGCAGCTGCTCTCTCCGGCCCACCGTCC
>CAYGKI010000046.1:1169-13744 GCA_964350235.1 uncultured Gemmatimonadaceae bacterium
CGCCCCGTGCAGGTGACCCGCGACCTGGAGAGCTTCTGGAAGGACGCCTACTTCGAGGTCAGGAAGGATCTCAGGGGGCGTTACCCCAAGCACCCGTGGCCCGAGGACCCGCTCACGGCGGAGCCCACCAACCGGACGAAGAGGCGTTAGCGGGGGGCAGGGATCCCCCGAGGGGTCCCGGCGTATCAGTCGGGCTGACCTCGATGGGTCAGCCGGTCCCGAACCGTCCACCGTCGACTGCCACCGGGAGACCCCCATGTCCCGAAAGATCCTTCTCGCCCTGACCGCGCTCCTGTTCGCGGCCCCCCTCGCCCTGGAGGCCCAGATGGACCTCCACATGCGGGTGGACCGCAGCACCAGCGAATCCGATCCGGACGACGTCCCCGATGTGTCGCTGGAGCACCTGGACGGCGGAGCGATCCGCGTGGGTACCGGGCCCGCGGTTGTCCTCTGGGCGGACGATCACGTCGCGTCGGGGAGCTACACCCTGTCGGCGACCTTCACGCTCGAGGAGCCCAGCAGCCATCCCAACTACTACGGGTTCGTGTACGGCGGATCGGACCTGGCGGGAGCCAATCAGACCTATCTGTACTTCCTGGTGGCACAGAACGGCACGTACATCGTGAAGCAGCGGATGGGAGACATGGTCCACGACATCCAGGGGCGGACCCCCCACGACGCCATCGCCACGCCCGGCGAGGACGGCCGCTCGGTGAACGATCTCGAGGTGCGCGTGGGTGGAGGACAGACCCAGTTCGTGGTGAACGGCACCGTGGTGCACACGGTGGAGAACGCCGGCATGGCGGCCCGCACCGACGGGATCTGGGGTGTGCGCGTGAACCACGTCATTCCGAGCCTGATGATCTCGGACGTGACCTTCAGCAACTGACCTCGGCGACCCGACCCGGCCGGCATGGGTTCGGCCGGGTCGGGCCCACCGGCCCTTGGCAGGTTGGGGCCCGGGTGGCCAAGGTGGAGGGTGCTCCCTTGGCGGGAGTCTTTCCCTGAACGGAGGAACGTCTCCAGTGGATCCCACCGCAGGCTCCATCCCCATCCCGGGCTCGTCCAGCGTTCCGACGAGGTTGGAGACGCCGCGACTGACCCTCCGCCCGTTCAGGCACGACGATTGGCCGGCCCTGCATGTCTACTACGCCGACGCCGAGGCGACGCGCTACACCGTCGGCAGGGCGTTCACCGAGGCCGAGAGCTGGCGCGCCATGGCCGGGATGGCCGGCCACTGGATGCTGCGAGGATTCGGCCCCTACTGTCTCGAGGAACGCTCTTCGGGGTCGGTGCTGGGCGTCGCCGGCCTATGGTATCCCAACGACTGGCCGGAGCCCGAGATCAAATGGGCGCTGGCTCGACCATACTGGGGCCGAGGGTTCGCCAGCGAGTCGGCCAGGGCGGTGCAGGCCATGGCCGCGCGGTACCTCCCGGACCTGCATCTCATCAGTCTCATCCACGAAGAGAACGAGCCGTCCATGCGCTTGGCGGAGGCCGTGGGCGCGACCTTCGAGCGCGAGCTGGACTTCCGCGGGGCTACCGCGCGCATCTACCGGCATCCTCATCCGTCCACGTTGCGGACGCCGCCCGGCGGACAGGACGAAGCGACGCCACCCGGGTGAGATCCGGATGGCGCCGCTCCGCGGCGTGCTTCACTTGAAGGGGTAGTACGCCACTCCAACGTGGAGCCGGATTCCGGCCACCCCGATATCGACGTCCTCCGACGCACCGGCCAGCTCACGCTCCAGGAGGCTCCCCGCGGTCATCGAGGCGGCGCCTTCAAGGGCGAGGTTCGGCGTGGCGAAGTAGAGCAGGCCCCCGCCGGCGGTGAAGCTCAACCCGCCATAGCTGTCCTGCACGTCGTCGGCGGTGTCGAATCCGAGTCCGACGATGCTTCCGGACGCTTCGAGGAACGGCACCCAGCGGTGTTCCCGCCGGAAGTGGAAGCGGCCCCCGAGATCGATATAGATCAGACCGTACCGGTCACCCTCGGGAAGCCCTTCGAAGCCGTCGCCCTCGGAGATGTACGCCACGTCCATGCCCGCGTAGGCAGTGAAGAGCTCGGAGAAGCCGTACCCGAGGCGAACGCCCAGGCCCGTGCCCAGCCCGTCCCGATCCCCTTCGAAGGCGATACCGTGACCACCGGTTCGCGCTTCCATGAAGAGGCCGCGAGTGTTGGAGGGGTCCAGCCCGGTCTGGGCCTGGGCCGCTGCCGGGAGGGAGAGTGCGGTGGCGAGAAATGCGATGCGGGCAGCCCCGCGAAGAATCGTCATCTGCATGGTCAGGTCTCCGTTGCTGAAGGATGCTGAAGAAACCTGTCCCGCGGAGAGGCCTGCCGCGTCGGCCGAAAGGTGTATTCGTAGGTGTATCTGGAAGGTGTAGAGGACGAAGGTCAGAGAACGCCCAGCTCGCGTGCCCTCGCCACGGCCGCGGTACGGCTGCCGACGCCGAGCTTGGCGTAGATGTTCGCGGTGTGGCGCTTGACCGTGGAAAGGCTGATGAACAGCCGCTTGGCGATGTCCTGATTCCGGAGCCCCTTTTCGACGAGGCCCAGGATCTCCGACTCCCGTGCGGTGAGGACGTCCAGGCTCACCGCGGTGCGGGGAGTGCCGCCCTCAGGGACGGGTGTGTCGAGGGCGGCGAGAATTCCCCGAGCCAGTGACAGCTCCGGGCGGCGGATGGCCAACGCCTGGAGCAGGCCCGCGAGCCGAGGCAGGTGGGGTGCGTAGGTCTGGAAGAAGCCTTCCGATTCACCGAGTGACAGGGCCTCGGCAAGGGCCTGACGGGCCTCGGAATCCCGGTTGGACAGAAGGGCCGCGCGAGCGCGAAGCAAGAGGACTTCGATGAGGCCTCCCATCTGCCCACCGGCGGAGACCTCAGCTTCCAGACGCTGAAGGAACTCCATCAGACCAGCCTCGAGCTCCCCGGCCGCTTCAGACCGCGCGACGCGCGCTTCGGCGTAGGTGCGCTGGGCGTGACCCTCGATGAAGCCCGCCGGGGGATCGTCCAGACTCATGCCTCTGGTGCGAGCCCATCGCTCCACCTCGGCCCAACGCTCCTGCCGCACGAGCCAGCGCGCCCGCCTCGCGTCGATGGTCCGGGGCTCTGCCATCCGCCCCTCGACGTACCGACGAGATGCCTCGTCGAGCCACGATCCTGCTTCCTCGAGAAGGCCCCGGGCCTCGCACAGATCCGCCATGGCCAGACACCAGCGATGACCCCGTTCCGCAGTGGGTGGCCCTGCGGTCTCCTCCAGGAGCCGTTCGGCGGCACCAGGGTCACCGCGCTCGAGGAGCACCTCGGCGAGTGCCACCCGAGCCGACGTGGCATGGGGCGAAAGACCATCGTCCAAAGCGATGGCCTCTTCATAGCGCTCCGCTGCCTCGCTGAGTCGACCCTGGGCTCTGCGGATCTCCCCGAGGACGAAGATGGCGCTGTGGGTCACGCGATCATTCCCCGATCGGCGAAAGCTTTCGAGGGCATCGACGAACGCGTCGTGGGCCTGCTGCAGGTGGCCACGACCCCAATGCCCCATCCCGATGATGACGGTCGGGATACCCCGGTAGAACGGGTCGTCTTCGGGGAGGAGGTCCAGGGCCTGGCGGGCGTACCGCTCGGTGGATCCCTGGTCCCCCATGGCCTGGGCGAGATACGCCCGGGCCGCCGCCAGCGTGCCGGGCAGCGAGCGGAACTCCGCCTCGGCGGCGACGACCCGCGCGTCGGCGTCCGCGTCGGGGCCCAGCCACCACTCCGTCCGGTCCAGATACGGAACGGCCTCTTCGATGCGCCCCGTGTCCATGAGCGCCCAGCCCACGCCCATGGTGAGGACGGGGCGGGCCCATATCACCTCGGGGGGAAGAGGCTCCGTCCACGTCAACCACTTGGCGGCCTGGAAGTCACGGTCCATCGTCCGCCAGGATCGCTCGACCAGGTCGGCGAGGAGGTGGACGTCCGCGGAGGACCGGGCGTGGTGAACGGCCTCCGGAAGAAGGCCCCGGTCTTCCAGCCAACGGCTGGCGCTCGCGTGAAGGCTCGGGATGAGGTCCGGCGCTTCCCTGGCCAACCGATTGCGCAGGACATCCGCGAACAGGTGGTGGAAGCGGAACCACTCCCGCCTGTCGTCCAGGCCCACCACGAACAGGCGGCGCCGCTCGAGCTCTTCCAGCATGGCACGTCCATCGAGTACGCCGGTCACCGCCTCGCAGAGGGGCGCGGACATGCGTTCCAGGATGGACGTCCGGAGCAGGAAGCTGCGGATATCCGGCCTCTCCCGTTCGAGGACCTCCTCGACGAGAAGGTCGGCGACGTGCCGATGGTCGCCGGAGAAGGCATGCGCGAAGGCCTCCGGATTGTCCCGGCTCCGCATGGAAAGCGCCGCGAGCTGCAGTCCAGCGATCCACCCTTCCGTGCGACGCTCGAGTCCCGACACGGCCTCGGGCGAAAGGCTGAGGCCCATGACGTCTTCGAGGAAGGTCTGGACCTCACCGGGTGTGAAGCGGAGCTCGGTGGGTGTGAGCTCGAGGAGATCGCCTCGGCTCCGGAGGCGCGCCACGGGGAAGGGGAGCTCTCGCCTGCTGATCACGATGAGGCGCAGCGAGGGGGGCATGTGCTCCAGCAGGAACGCGACGCCTTCGTGGATCCCGGGATCGTCCACGACGTGGAAATCGTCGAGCACCAGCGCGAGTGATCCGTCGAACCGTGCGATTTCGTTGATGAGGGCCGTGAGCACGGTGGTCGGGGGTATCGGCTCGGGTGCGAACAGCATGGCCAGCACCTTGTCTCCGACATCCACTCCCGCCTGCTGGAGGGCCGCAAGAACGTATCCCCAGAAAAGGGACGGATCGTTGTCGCCTGCGTCGAGGGAGACCCATCCGACGGAGTCGGACCAGTCGGCCAGCCACTCGGCCACCAGGGTGGTCTTGCCGAAGCCCGCCGGGCCTACCACCAGAGTCAACCGGGGGGCTCCCTCGCCGAGTCGATGGACGAGATTCCTCCTCGGCACCAGTCCCCCCGTCGGAGTCGGGACGTGGAGCTTCGTCGTGAGGAGCCTTTCGGCGCGAGACACTGCCGCTGTCGGCATTGCTGCTGGGTGGGGACGATGAGGGCTTGCCGAGGCGGGGCAGACCCGGGACACGCGTGTTGGTTCCCGGCGGCGGGAGGGCGCTACGTCGACTCCGGGGCACCTCGCGCCTCGGGGACGCCGCCCGCGCCGAAGGCCGAAGCACCGCGGCCTTGGGCCTCCTCTTCCTTGTACCAGCGCTGGGAGCGCAGGCTCTCGACGATCCGCTCATAGGGCATGGTGTCGTCGTAAAAGCCCACCACGAGCGCGATGGTCGCGTCGGTGCTGGGGTCGAGACCCGATGGCGAGGCGTCGAACCGCTCCGGGTGCTCGTCCGCTTGCCGGACCATGGACTCGGTGGCCTGGGAGAGGGCGGTCCGCCGGGTGGACGCGCCCTCCTCGTCGCCGGGATCGGCGGCCGCGTCGGTGTTCCGGAGGTGGGTCAAGTACTGGACCGTGCTCGCCACCGAGCCCCGGAGCGCCGACACGGCTTCTTTCACGCCCTCGACCTCGTGCTCCACGGCGCGCAGGGACGATCGAAGACGCTGGGCGTGGATGGCGTCGGACGTGCGCAGGTGGGGGGCGAAGAGGTCGAGGAGCCCATCCACGTAGTCGACCTGCTGCGTGATGCGATCGCGGAGCCGACCGATGAGGAACGCGGGGTGGCCCAGATGGAAGCTCAGCGCCTGGGCCTCGTACATCTTGTCCGTCCGCTGATCGAACTGACGCGCGAACATGGCCAGGCCACCGCGTACGAAGTCGCCTTCGGGCCCACTGGTCAGCGCGTCCATGTGCGCCCGGACCGGGTAGGTGCTCCACACCAGGTGAGGAATCATCCGCACCCGCTGACTCCGCTCGTGGGCCCTCTGCCAACGGGTGACCACCAGGGAGACCAACGGAGCCACGATGAGCGTCTGAAGCAGCGTCGAGCTGATCTCCTGGCGCGCGTCGAGCCCGGACCATCCTATGACGTCCAGCAACACTCCGAGATCCATGACGGTGAACTCCTGGAAGGAATCACGTAGATGGTCGCGCCCCCTGTGTCAGGTCGTCTCCCGCACGATGCGGCGACCGAGGCCGACCAGGAACAGCGGCCAGAGAATCCAGCTCAGCAGGTACACGGTGAATGCGTATCCCTCGGCGGAGAGCAGCATGCCGAATACGGCGCCCCCGGGAAGCCGGAGCAGGGCGGGCCGGGGCGCTGGACGAAACTCCTCGCGGGCGGCGAGGGGGATCACCGGGACATGATACCGGGCGGTCAGCCAGAACCCGTCGCTGGGGCCCCAGTCCACGCCCACGTCGGCGGGGACGGCCCCTTCGGTGGGCACGTCGGCGGTCGCGAGAAGTTCGAGCGACGGTGTGACGTTGTCGGGCGTCGAGAGCATCCACCAGCTGAGGGGCACCGTGAGCAGGGAAAACACCAGCAGGGGTGCCCAGTACAGGGTGCCCCACCCGTACAGCCAACCCTGGAGCCGAGCGCCCGTGGTGCGCAGGAGGTACGACATGGGCGCGGCGGCCCGGGTCCACCAGGGTTCCGGGCCGCGGATGCCGGAGGCGTCCCGACCCGGATCCGAAGCGGTGCCGAGGCCGGAGGGACGACCCTTCCGGACTTCCCGGATGGCCCGGGCCCGCATGGCCCGGTACACGCGGTCCGCGTCGGCGTCCTGGGCCTTGTTTCGCAGCATGCGCTCGATGGCCACGTAGGTCGCGCGGGCGAAGGGCTCCGAACGGTCCAGGAACGTGACCAGCTGGGGGTCGGGGATCTCCCATCGATCCACGGCGATGTCGCTGAGGTTGTGTCCCTGTAGGAGCCATGCTTCCACGACGTCGAGTCGACGGAATGCGCCGCGCTCGAGATTCGCCCGCCCCTGGATGCTGCTTCCGGTGAGCACCAGCTGCCCGGCTCGCGCCACCGACAGGTCCACGTCTCCGGTGATCCGCGCCTGTACCCGGGCGGCGCGGTCCGCGGGCACCGTGCCCGCCGGATCCACACCGGCCCCCACCGGGCGCGCCAGAAGAATGCGCCCGTCCACCTCGAGCTGGCGCGCATGCAGGCTTCCTTCCTCCACGATCTCGAGGCCGGCCAGATCCACGTCGCCGCCACAGCGGGTGAGCTCCAGGTCCAGGTGGCGACACGTCGTGCGGGTGCGCCCATCGGGCGTGCCCGGATGGGGGCCAGACGCGTCGCAGTTCAGGTCCTGCTCGATCGTACAGTTCTTGAAGAGGATGCGGCCCTCGACGGCCAGGTTCGTCAGGACCAGCCGCCCTCCGATGGTGACCCCGGTGCACCGGAGGTCTCCATTCACCCGGGTCCGCTCGTCGAAGCGTGAAGGGGCATGGCCTTCTGCCCACGCCTCGTCCTCGGCCAGCTCCGCGTCGAGGCTCTCTTCGGTCATCTGGTCGTTCCAGAACTCGACATCGCCCCCACAGTCGATGTTGCCGAGCTCCAGGGACCCCTCGATCCGACCCCGGAAGGCGAGGCGCTTCTTCACCGTGAGGTCCCACAGCCCGACCTTCCCGATGGTCGAGGGGCGCACGGCCACCAGGCGGGAGGCCGGGCCGCCGTCGTCGGAAACGGATCCGCCGCCCTCCGCGTTCCGCTCGCCGGACGAAGACCCGTCGGGGCGCTCCCGCCCCTCGAGTCCGGGGATGATACGGAGACGACCGAACGCTCCGGTCACGATGCGCAGCTCGCCCATGGAAGCGCCCGCGAACTCCACGTCGCTGCCCCGCGTTCCGGAGAGATCCACCTGTCCCCGGACCGTGAGCGGGTGAACCCGGCCCCAGGGTGTCGAGACCGTACGGCTCACGAGCATGCCGCCGATCTCCGCATCGAACATCTGGAGACCTTGCCCCACATACATGCCGTGGAGTCCCACGTACCCGCCGACATGAGAGCTCTCGGCCCAGAAGCTCCCCAGCACGATGGTGCGGCGCTCGGGCGCGTTCGATTCGGCGGAGATGTTGCCTTCCACCCGGGCTCCGCCCAACCAGACGTTTCCCTCACAGCGGAGGGCGGACATGGACACGTCGCCACCCACCCGCACGCCCTTTGCCTGGATGCTGCCGCGGACCACCGAGAGGGGCGTGGAGTAGCCCGGAATCTCGTCGTCCCGGGCACGGTCCGCCGGATCGGGCTTCAGGAGTGCGATGCTCTGGTCCCGTACCCAGGAGAGGTCCAGGTCCCCGGAGACGGAGGCCGCGTCGAGCCTGAGGAGGAAGTCATCCTCAGGGTCTTCCAGGGCGCGCCGGGTGCCGCCGATTCTCGCTCCCCCCAGTCTCAGGTCTCCCTCGATCTCGGCGCGGCTCAGGTCCACACCGTTCTCGGTGGAAAGCCCCTCCAGGTAGCAGGACCCCTCCACCCTGAGCCCGCTGGCGTCCAGGTCTACCTTGAGCGTGCCGTAGCGGGTGGGCTTGTCCAGGGTCCCGTCGTTCTTCCGGGCGCCCTCGCGGTGGAATCGGAGGCCCGGCGCGTTCAGCGGGCCCTGCACGGACGCGTCGCGGAGGTCCAGGCGCCCCTCGAACACGCACTGTTCCATGGCCAGACCCTTCTCGAAGCGCGCGCCAGTGAAGTCGGCCCCCCTCTCGAAGGTCACCTGGCTGAGGTGGACCGCGTCCTGGAACATCTCCCCGCGCAGGCGAACCGGCTCGGTCACCCTCGCCTGGTTCACGGGACCCGCCCTGACACGCCGGAGGAATCGTTCGGCGGTGAGGGATGTCTCGCGAATCAGCACGAAGTGCTGGTCGGTCTCGATCTGGTCCTGCACCACCGGGAGATCCACCGACGGCACGGATTCGTCGGCCTCCAGCGTCAGCTCGCCCGAAGCACCCACCACGATGTCACAGCGCGCCAACGTGCCCCCGTGAAGGAGGGCCCCCCGGAACCGGTAGGCCTCCTCGTCGGTGAGGTTGGGGACCAGCTCCAGCGGCTGGATGATGTCCGACGCGGCCGCCAGCGTCTCGTCGTCCAGCCGTTCACCCGGCAGGAGGCGTAGCTCGTCGAGGGACTCCACCACGAAGAACCGGCCATGGGTGGCCACGATGGCGGAGGGGACGAAGCGGGCGAACGCTTCCGCCTGCTCGGCGCTTCTCAGGTCGAGGGCCACTTCTTCGAAGGCACGGAGGGTGGAGCGGGTCCAGTCCAGGGGGTACAGGCGCCCTCCCGCGTAGAAGGCGAAGCCTTCGCGGGGGCCCATCTCTCCGGGCACGGTGAAGCGGAGGAGGGCATGCCGGGGATAACAGGAAAGGAAGCTGCGGTGGACCTCGGTGGAATCGGGGAAGCTTCCTCGGACCTGTTCTCCCAGGGAGTCGAGGAGGGGAACCCGCTCGTCGTCCGCCAGGCGCTGTCCGGCCGCCCACCATCGGCCCTCGTCCCGGACCGGTGCGATCACCCGGCGTCTCCCCCTTCCAGCGAGGCGGCGGCGTCCGCCCTGGCCAGGCCCGCGTCCTGTCCGGAGAAGCCGGGTCCGAGCGGTGGCATCTCCAGCAGGCGTGCCAGCTGCTCTTCCTCCAGAGGCAGACGCTCCCCGTCCTCCTTGGACGTGTCGATCTCCACGTTGCCGTCTCGGTCCACGGTGAACTCGACGAAGGAGATCTGCGCATCATGGAGCGTCGTACCGGAGACGCGAGCGACGATCTCTTCGGCGTCGTCATCCCTCGGCGCGGAGACCTTGGGAGCAACCCACGCTGCACGGATCCGGTCCACGGTCTCGGGGGACAGGGGGGCCAGGGGATCCAGGGGGACCTGCGCCCATCGGTCCATCAGCATGGCGTACTCCTCCGTGTCTCTGGACATGAACCAGAGGTGGAGCCGCACGTACTCCAGGACCGCCTCGGGGCGGTCCAGCACCAGCGGGGCCGCGTCGGCACCCAGCAGTCCCTGCGCGAAGGCCAACAGCAACCCACGGTGCAGGGCGGTGAGACGCCAGCCCACGTCGGGTCCGTGGAAGGCGAAGGATCTCGCCCGGGGCGCGTCTCCGAGCACGCGGACCATGGCATAGCCCGGACAGCAGCGGAGCTCGCGGCGGAGGAGCACTGCGCCGTCGTCCGGATCGTCCTCGTCGCCCCTGGCGATGCTGCGGATCACCGCGCGCCGCTCCATCTCCGTCAGGGGTGACCAGCGCCCATGGTACGCCAGGAGCGTCGCCGCCAACTCGGGGTCCTGGGGTTCGCCGGCCAGATCCACTGTCGGATACCCGACGGGAACGTCCAACGGCTCGGTCCGGCCGGCAGGTCGAACGGATCGTATGGCTCCATCGGGGGCCACGGACACCACGACAGGACGCAGGCCTTCCTGCACCAGCTCCACCGCTTCCAGGATCCACCCCCCTGAGGCCGTGTCCGGACCGGCCACGCGGATCCCGTGCACGTGATCCAGGTGGGGCTCCAGGTCGCCGTCCGTCGCGCCGGTCCAGTACCGAAGCTGTGCCACGGACTCCACCAGTCGGACCCGTCGTCCCTCGTGATGGTCGAAGTGGAGGAGGAGGCGCACCCACTCTGGCAGCGTCTCGTCGTCGATGCGGGTCGGCACCTGGTGCCGGAGCTCCATGAGAGCGCTGCTCCTCATGGTGAACGCGCGGACGTCGGAACCCTGGATGACGGCCAACCGGCGATCCGGCTCCTGTGTAGGGTCGGAGATCTCCACGATGTGCCGGTCTTCCCAGAAGCTCGGGCTGATGCCCCGGATCAGCGCCGTGATGGGATTCCACGATCCCCCCAGGCCGTCGATGAGCCGCTCCAGAACGGACGGGACGGCCCGCGCGTTCTCCAGAGTCACCCCCGGAAGCGGATCGAGGAGACCGCCGCCGCCCACCCGGAAGGGCTCCCGGGCGGAGGTTCCATCGCGGTCGCTCGCCAGCTCGTCCATCATCTCCCGGAAGGCCCGCACCCGCTCCTTGACGTGCGCTTCGGATGGCGAGGCCGGACGGGGCCGTTCGTCCGCGGCGTCCGCGGGCCCGGGCGGAACGTCTTCCCGGCTCGCCCGCTCGGCGGGGGACTCCACGGCGGGCCGGACGTAGATGCGAGGGGGACGGGTGGGCCGCGGTGGGTCCGCCACCCCCCTGGTGTAGAAGGGGTTGGGTGCGTAGAGGCCCTGGAAGGCGGGGTCCGTCAGGTAGTTGGGCTTCTGAGCGATGACGGCCTCGTCGCCCGAGACCGACAGGATCATCTCGTCCACATCGAGCTGGAGGGCCTCGAGGGGGTCGTGGAAGCCCAACAGGTCGCAGGTGCTCGCCGCCGCCTTGAGGGTGGTGAACCCGAAGGCCTGATGCACCCGGCAGTTGTTGTACATGGTCTCCCAATCACGCGGGTACAGATTCACGAGCTGGGACATGTCCTGCCAGAAGCTCCAGGTCTGGAGCCCGTAGCCGCGCATGAGCGTCACGGCTTGCCGCAGCTGGTCGAGGGGCCCGAGCTGCGCGGCTTCGTCCAGGACGAGGAGGGTGCTGCGCGGAACGGGCGCCCGTCGCCGCATGAGCGCGGACATGAGCGTGCCGATCCAGACCCGGAGGAGATTCCGCTGCGACTCGAGCTTGTCCGGCGGAATCACGATGTAGATGGAGAGCGGCCTTCCCGCCGTGACGTCGGCGAGGTCGAACGTGGACCGGGTGGTGGACGCCTGAAGGAGTGCGCCTCTGAGGAACCCCAGGCTGTTCTGGGCCATCCCCAGGATGCTTCCCACCATCTCCTGCGCCGGGTTCACCAGGGTGCCCGCCACCTGCTGGACATCGGGGTCGGGACAGCTGGCCATCTCCGTGGCCGCGAGCTGCAGGAAATCGTCGGCGGGGAGGTTCAGGATGCGGCGGACTTCGGAGAGGGTGCGGTCCGACCCCCTGCGGGTCAGGGCCACGAGCTGGAGGATCCCCGTGAGGAGCTGTTCTCCGCGCTGGTACCAGAAGAGGTTCTTGGGGTCGTCCTTCTCCAGCCCGCCGGAGAGGAGGGAGGACAGCGCCGCGGTGTCGTCGATGGACTGCCCGTCCGATGGATCCACCAGATCCAGCGGGTTCAGCGCCCCGGGCTCGGACGCGCCCGTGATCCCCACGGGGTCCAGGACCACGACTTCCTGACCGAGGGCCCGCCGCCGGTCGGCGGTCACGGCGTAGTTCTCCCCCTTCGGGTCGATGACGATGACCGGCCCGGGGTACCGCAAGAGGGTCGGGATGATGCACGAGATGCCCTTCCCGGCGCCTGTGGGCGCGATGGTCAGGATGTGGCCGCCGCCCGTGTGCAGAATGGGGTCCAGGGTCGGCGCCATGTTCGCCCCGGGCGGAGTGGCCCGACCAGCGCCGTACGAGAAGCCGATGGGGGCCGTACGGTGTTCGTGCTCCAGCGAATAGCCGAGCAGGATGCCGTCGTCGGGGAGTTGTTCCGGTGGCGATTTCGGGCCCGACCGACCTCGAGTATGCCCAGGGGGGATCGACATGGGCCCATCATACGGAGCGGGGGGCGGTCTCGCACCCCGCCGGAGGGGTCAGCTCGTCGGGGCGGGCGCTCGGCCGTGGATGGAGTGCATCCC
>CAYGKI010000047.1:0-11845 GCA_964350235.1 uncultured Gemmatimonadaceae bacterium
CCGTGCGCCTCACCTTCGGCGCGCGCCTGGACTACGAGAGCATCCCCGACGCCGAGCCCAGCCTGGACGAGGGCTGGCTCGCCGTATCCGGGCTGCGCAACGACGAGTACCCCAGTGGCTTCACGCAGGTGGGGGCCGTCGCCGGACTCACTTGGGAGCCCTCGGCGGATGGCAGCACCGTGTTCTCCGCCCTGGGCTCGCTCCAGTCGGGCGACGTGGATCCGGGCCACCTCTTCGAGGTGTTCGGCTCGGATGCGGCCACGAGCACGACCCATATGGGAACGGGACTGACATGGCCTGGAGGTGCCCTCCCCGGCACCGCCGCGGATCTCTCCACGCTGACGCTTCTCGGACCGGACACCCGGGCGCCCCGTACCCTGGGCGCATCCGTGGGGCTCGTCCAGGAGATCGTGGGCGGGGTCAGCATTCACTTCTCCGGTGACTTCAGGAGGACGGACTTCCTCATGCGCCGCCGGAACCTCAACCTTCCCGTGGTGCCGGCGGCCCGGGGCGTGGGATCACAGGACGTCTACGGGTCGCTCACCCAGGACGGTGCGCTCATCGCCGCCGTCGACGACGATGCCAGGAGGTTCCCGGAGTTCGGCTCCGTGTGGGCCCTGGACCCGGACGGTTGGTCCGAGTACCGAGGCGCCACCGCGGGGTTCGAAGTCCGTACCGAGCTACTCGACCTTTTCGCCTCGTACACCCGGTCCGAGACCAAGGACAATTGGATCGGAGCCGCCGCCGGCAATCCCGACGCCTCCCTCGACCCCCGGCTTCCCGATTTCGTCGAGGCCTGGGACGAAGCTCGCTCCGACTTCGATCGGCCGGACCGGATCTCGGCCACCGCCGAGCTCCGGGTGCCGGGTCTGGACGGCACCAGCCTCAGCGCCGTCTACCGGTACGCGTCGGGCGCGCCCTTCACTCCTGGCTACCGGAGGGGTGTGGACGCCAACGGCGACGGGTCCTACGACAACGACGTGCCCTTCGTGCCCCAGCCCGAGGTGCTGGGCTCGGTGCTGAGCGAGTGGAACTGCCTGGCCAACCAGGCTGGTGGCTTCGCCGTGCGCAACTCGTGCCGGGCCCCCGGGCAACACACCTTGAACGCTCGTCTCGCCGTAGGACTGGGCCTGATCGCGGGTCGCCCGTTGCGCCTGTTCGTGGAGGGCCTGGATCTCCTCGAGGCAGACCACGGCGTCGTGGACAGCGCCCTCATGCTGGTGGACCCGACCGGGTCGGTGACCACCACCTCCGGGGGATCGCGCGTCTCCATCCCTCTGCAGGTCAATCCCGGCTTCGGTGACAACCTCCTTCACACCACCCCGGGGCGTATGCTCCGCATCGGCGCGAGGATCGGCGGATGATGGCTTCACTGTTCTCCCGCGGCGTGCTGGCGGGCCTTGCCGCAGGCGGCATCGCCCTCGTGGCGGCCTGCACGGACTCCACCGACGTGGACCTCCTCACCATCCAGGGCTTCGGCACCATCGAGGGCTGGGCCTACATGGACCTCAACCGATCCGAGAATGTGGAGGCCTCCGACCCTGCTCTTGAAGGCGTGGAGGTGATTCTCTCGCCAGCGTCCAGTGGCGTCACCCTGGCCACCGCGACGACGGACCGGTTCGGCAACTTCATCATTCCGGAGGTCCCGGTCGGCCAGTACCGGATTCGGTTCTCGGACGATCTGCTGGGAGACTCACTCACGACGGTGCTCGCGGAGCCCATCATCGAGGTTGTCCTCGGGGACACCGCGGAGACGGCGCTGGCCGTCGCCTTCCCGGAGCTCACCGTCGAGGAGCTCCGCAGCGCGCTTCCGGGGCGACGCGTGTTCACCCATGGCATCGCGCTGAACGTTCGTGACAACCCGGCGGACGGGAAGGTCTTTCTGGAAGGCGCTTCAGCCTACGCCCAGGCACTCACCGTTCCCCGTGAGCCCAACATCGCCGTGGGTGACTCCGTGCGGATTCTCGGACGCACCGTGATGGTGAACGGCCAGCCCATGCTCCAGGCCGACGGTGTCCCGCCGGTGATCCTGGTGCCCCGGGCCACCGTGCCCGTTCCCGTGAGCGTCACCACCGACGAGGTCGCCAGCGCGGGATCCGGAGGGGAGCTGGACGCCGCCCTGGTGACGATCGCTCATGCCGAGATCAGCGACACGGCATCCGTGGGGAACGAGTTCCACTTCACCGCCGACGACGGGTCCGGCCCGGTCCGAGTCGTGCTGCGGTCGTTCCTGGGCTACAACACCTCCGTGCTCCGTCCGGATACGACCGTCCGGATTGCCCGTGCCACGGGCATGATCGCCCCACACGACGACGGAAGCGGCGTCTTCCAGTGGCGTCTCCTGGTCCGCTCCGCTTCGGAGCTCGTCCCGGAGACTCGCCTGGCGGACGTCTCCGTCACGGCGAGCCTGTCGGCCACCACGGCGTCCCAGGGTGAGTCCGTCGACCTCGAGGTGGTGGTATTCAACTCCGGCCCCCTCGCCGCCACGGGCGTCGAGATCACCGATACGCTCCCCTCGGTGCTCACCCGGGGAGCCTCCACGGTGACATCCGGCACCTACAACAGCACCGGTATCCAGGGCATCTGGACCCTCGATCGCCTCGAGCCCGGGGCGTCCGACACACTCCGCGCCACCATCGAGGTGACGGGTACGCAGACGGGGACGGTCACCTACGTCGTTCGTGCCGGCGGCCTGGACCGTGAGGTCGACAACGACACGGCGGACAACCTGTCCACCGCCTCCGTCACCCTCCTGGCGCCCCGTTAGCGAGCTTCCGAGCAAAGCTTATGTCTCCGAGAAGGTATTTCCTGCCCCTGGACGGAGTGCGCGGTCTCGCGGTTCTTGCCGTTATGCTGCTGCACTTCACGCTGTTCGTTCCCAACGGGGCTACCGAGCGGTTCCTCGGGGCATGGTTGGCCACGGGGTGGATCGGCGTCGACCTCTTCTTCGTCCTGTCCGGGTTCCTGATCACGGGGATCCTCATGGACACGCGCGACGACCCTCACCACTTCAGGAATTTCTACGCGCGTAGGACCCTCAGGATCTTCCCGCTCTACTACGCCTACCTGATCCTTCTTTTCGTCGTCCTGCCCATGCTCCATGCGGATTACGCCATGGAGCACGCGACCGACGACCGGAGGATCTGGCTGTGGACATACATGGGCAACGTCCTCATGGCCCGTGGCTGGGAGGCCATGCCGTCCCACACCACCCACCTCTGGTCCCTGGCTGTGGAGGAGCAGTTCTACCTGGCCTGGCCGCTGCTGGTCTTCTGGGCCCGCCGGCGTTGGCTGACGGCGCTCTGCGCGGTGACGTTCATCGGGGCGATCCTCACCCGAGCGTACCTGGCCACCCAGGGCGCGGCGGCCGCGGCGTACGTGCTGACCCCCGCTCGGATGGATACCCTGGCGGCAGGAGCCTTCGTGGCCGTGACGCTTCGGACGGGCGGGCCGGACGCCGTGAGGGCGCTCGTCCCGGCTCTGCTCTGGTCGGGGATGTTCCTCATCGGCGTGGGCACGGCCTGGAGCTTCACCTATGGCACACCCCAGGTGCTGGTCGCCCTGGACTTCGGGACGGAGGAGTTCGCTTACCCGGGCATCGCGCTGGTCTTCGCTGCCCTGGTGGCCCACCTGGTGACTGCGCCGCCCACCGCTTGGCTGCCCCGCGCCTTCTCCATTCGGTGGCTCAGGACCCTGGGGACCTACAGCTACGGGCTGTACCTGATCCACGTACCCATCCGGAACGTCATCCGCCTCGTGGTGGAGCGGCGAGGAGGGCTCCCGGAGATGTGGGGCTCACAGCTGCCTGCCCAGGTCGTCATCACCGTGCTCGGCATGGCGGTGTCCTTCGGATTGGCCTATGCGAGCTGGCACCTGTTCGAGAAGCCGGTGCTGCGCCTGAAGCGACACTTCGAATCGAAGCACGAGGCGCCGGTACCCATCCATCCGACCCGGGCTCCGGCCTCGGCCCCGGCGGCCGAGACCCGCTGACTTCCGACACGTAGCGGACGTCCTGCCTGGCCGGCCCTCAGGAGATCCTGGGGCCGAAGCCGGCCGGGGTCACCTTTCGGGCGACGACTCGACGGGCGGCCCGACGCGTAGAATCCAGTCACCGTCCTCCCGAGGGACGCCTCGACCGTCACCGTTGCTCGTGCTCATCCACAGGGTCCCGTCGGGCGCGACCCTGACGAAGCGCAGCCTTCCGAACTCCTGCTGGAAGACCACCTCTTCACAAACGACCCGCCAGGTCGCGTCCCCGTCGCGCTCGAGCTCGAGCCGCCGCAGCGTCTCTCCCCTGAGTCCCGTCACGAACGCATCGCCGCTCCACGCTTCGACGGGACCGTCGTAGATGGCCAGACCCGCAGGTGCGATGGCAGGCGTCCAGGACACGAGCGCTGAGGTCAGGCCCTCTCCGGAGGTGGTTCCGGTCACCATGGGCCACCCGAGATGGTCACCCGGGCGCACCAGGTTCAGCTCGTCACGGTTCCCGCGGTAGCCCTCCTGCTCCATGCCGGAGGGTCCGTGGTCGATGGCGAAGAGGTCCCCGCTCTCGGGATGCCAGGCCAACCCCTGCACGTGACGGACGCCCCGGGCCAGGACGGGCGACCCGGACTCGGCCCCCGCCGGAGTGCCGTCCAGCGCATAGCGCAGGATCTTGCCGCGGCGGGAATCGGGGTCGTGTGCGGTCCACGGCTCGGTTCCGTCCCCGTTGGTGACGTGGAGAAAGCCGTCGGGGCCGACACGGAGGGCGCCGCCACCATGGAGCATGAAGGCGGGCAATCCGCTGACGACCACCTCCGGCTCGCCCGCCTGGCCCGCCTCCACCGGAATCCGATAGACCCGCAGCGTCGTCCGGTGGCCTCGCTCCGGACCCGTGGCCCGGAGCAACCGGCTCCAGAGACCGGACGCGATGCGATCCACGATGTTGGAGGGATTCCGTCGATGGGTGGCGGACACGTAGACGTGGAGGCCGTCCTCGGTCTCGTGGACGTCGATGCCCATGAGGCCGACTTCTTCCTGGGCGTAGACGTTCATGACCAGCCAGGGCCGGGACTCGAGCGTGCCGTCGGCGGCCACCGCTCGGATGGTTCCGGACCGCTCGGTCACCAGAGCTCGACCGTCGGGGAGGAACGCCACGTCCCACGGCACGCTCAGGCCGGTGGCGAGCGTGTCCACGGTCAGGCTCCGTGGCCCGGACTCCGGGACGGCGCACATGGGCACCGCGACGTCGGTCTCCACGACGCCCAAAGCCTCCGCGCTCGGCACCTCCACCGGGCCGCCGCAAGCCGCCCCCGCGAGGGCGACGCCCAGCGCCACCGCAGCGACGCGGCAAGATGGCGGCGTGAACGCGGAGCGCGCGGGCACTGCTTCGTCAGGCGACCTGAAGGTCCTCACGCTCGACGGACGGACGCGTCGCTTCAGCCCACCGGGCTACCAGGTCTTCGATGCGGGCCTGGTCACCCAGATCCGTGAAGGTGTGCTCCGCGTGCCGCACGTACTCGACCGTGAGGAGATCACGGAAATCCAGGGACGGGAACGCCTTGGCGTACTGGGCACCGTGGTTGATGTGCTCCGGCTGACCATCGGAGAAGATGTTCAGCATCCGCACGTCGCGGGCCACCAGGGCTTTGAGCTGCGCTTCGACGTCCTCCCGCGGGGGGAAGATGCGGCGATACTCGGGCGGGGTGTACGTGGCCTCGTGCTCGGCGCTGGCCCGCTCCCTGGCGATCTCGGCGTTCCGTCGCCGGGCCTTGAAGGAGTTCACATAGGCCATGGGGTTGAGCAGCTTCGGCCCGTACCGGCGCATGTAGTAGCCAGGCGTCCGGTACGCATAGGGGTCGAGCTGGACGATGCCCATCACCCGCTCGTCCTGGCCCGCCACCTTGAAGGCCATGTCCGCGCCGGAGCAGAGGCCGATGAGCATGAAGCTGTCGAGCCCGAACTTCTTCTGGAGCAGGTCCATGGCCGCCCGTGTCTCGGCGGGTGCGCTTTCCACGAACGGGAGCGAGTCCTTCCGGGACTCGCTGTCCCCGATGCCGGAGAAATCGAACCGCAGTGCGATATGGCCATCGCTGGCCAGCCGCCGCGCGAGGCTGACGTAGAGACGTGACGGTCCCACATGGTGGAGAATGCCCGAGTTCAGGAGGACGACGCCGGGGGCGCCGTCGGCGGCCTCCGTGGGCTCCGACAGCACGCCGGACAGCCCACGCTCCACACCGAACCTCAGAACTTTTTCTCTCATCCGTCCTTCTCCATGACGCATCCGATGACCGATTGGATGATCTGCTGCGGGATGAGGGCCGAGCCGAACTCGTCGGCTTCGCCCCAATCCCCGGCGCTGGGAGCAAGCTCATACCGACTCCCGCCGGGTATGTTCGCCAGATGGTCCGCGAGGCGGCTCCACTCGGGCTTCTCCGAAGAGACCACCAGGTCCACCCTCAGCCCCGGTCGCGGGGTCCATGCGGTGAGGTCGACCTGGGCGATCTCCGACCGGAGACCCGCGGGCACGGGGAACCCGTTCACCCCGATGGTCCCCCGGGCGTCCGCCGGCGCGCCCCGCCCCCTCTGCTCCGCGGCATGCCTGGACTCCAGCTCTTCCACGTATGCGGCTCCGGCCACGATGGGGTCCCACAAGACCACGTGGTCCACCGACTCGTTGCGGTCGGCGGCGAGAAGTGCCAGGGCAGCACCGAAGCGGAGCCCCACCAGCGTCACCGAGTCCACGCGGCAGAGCTCGCGCAGCTCTTCGACGGCGGTGTCGATGTCTTCCCGCCACCGCTCCACGGACATGCCGTCGACGGTGCCGTGGGAGTCCCCGGTGGCATGGTAGTCGAACCTCATGACGTGGGCACCGCCCCGGCTCAGCAGATTCGTGAGCTGCCGGAACGCCCTGTGCGCCCGCATGTACTCCCCGGCGATGGGATAGCAGGCCAGCACGGCCGGCGGCTCCGCCAACGTGGTCCGGGGGGCATCGTACACCCCGTAGAGCGGTGCTTCCCCTTCTCCGAAGAAGTGCGGCTTCATGACACGGCTCCCACGCCGGCTTCACACTCCGCGGCGATCTGGCTGAGGGTGTTCAGGGTCATGACCGAAGGGTTGAGGCGCACGCCCGTCTGCTTGCTGATGCGGGAGATGGCGCGCATGGCCAAAAGCGAGTGGCCGCCGACGTCGAGGAAGTTGTCGTGGAGCGACACCCTCGGCACCCCCAGCAGCTCCATCCAGATGGAGGCGATGGTCTTCTCCATGTCCGTCTGCGGCGCCGCGTAGTCGTCCACGGGAGCGAACGGGTCGGGTAGGGCGAAGCGATCGACCTGGCCGTCCGAGGTGCGGGGCATCTCGTCCAGCTCCACCAGCTGCTCCGGGATCAGGCGCTCTTCCACCCTTCCGGACACGAAGCGACGCAGCTCGGCGATGGTGACCTGCTCCCCCAGCTCCCACACCACGAACGCGGAAGCCTTCACTTCCCCGTCCACCTCGTGGGCGAGGACGACCACTTCCTCGACGGCCTCGTGCTCCGCCAGCGCCTCTTCCACCTCCGTCGCGTCGATGAGGTCCAGCTGGGGCGCAGGCTGGATGGCGCCGGACGCGCCTGCTTCCGGGAGCTCGGGCTCCTTGAGGGCCTGGAGGTACGTCGTGAGATGCTGGGGCGAGACGATCAGGTCCCCGAGCAGCCTCGAAGCCAGCACCCGCCGGAAGACGTCCAGCCCCTCGTCCGGGGTGATGGCGTCCTGCAGCTGAAGCGGACCACCAGCGCCCCCGGCGGCAGACGACGCACCGCCGCCCACACCTTCACCGACCCTCATCATGGTGAAGTCCTTGATGTCCACCACCACGCGGCCGTCCGGTGTCGCGATGGTGATGTCGTACACCGCCGAATCCGACTCGGGCCCGGCACCCGGCTGGATGCGGATGTGGGACACGGCTTCGGCGGGGAGGCTGTCGTATACGGTGACCCGGCCGTAGGAGACGGGGATGAAGAACTGGGCGCCGAACTCGAAGCCAGGGACCAGCTCCTGGGCGCAGGCGGAGGCCACGTCCAGCAGCGCGGGGTGGAGCCGGAACGTGCCAGCCTCGTCGGCCACGTCTTCCGGAAGGCGCAGCTCCGCCAGAGCCTCCGTTCCACCGAAGTGGAGACGACGCAGATTGCTCCATCGACGACCGAGTCGAAGGTTCGGGTTCCTCTGCTCCTCCTCGGTGAACTCCACGGTCCGGTCCGCGCACCGGCCGCGAATGGACGGGAGGTCGAAGTCCGGTACGGCCCGATCCACGGCCGCCACCGTCCCGCGGGCGTGCTCCTCCCAATCCTGCCCAGCGCCTGCGCGCCCTTCCACGGACACGTCCAGGTCGGCGCCCTCGGTCTCGATCCGCACCCGGAGGTCCCGGCGGGATCCGTCCTGAACCATGAACGGCGAGAAGAAGAACACGTCCTGGAGCTCGAGCGTCGACCGCCGCCCGGCCTCCTCGGCCCCGGCGGCGATGAGCTCCAGGTACCCCGTCCCCGGGATGAGCGCCTCGCCGCTCCGCAGCCGGTGCCCGTCGAGGAGCCAGTAGTCGTCGGGGGACATGCTCGTCCGGTACTCGCGCTCGGTTTCGGTCTCCACCACGCAGCGCTCGAGGAGCGGGTGCTCGGTACCCCGGCTCGACCCCACGCCGGCGGCGAGGCCGACGCCCTGCCATGCGCTCCAGTTCAGGCTGAGCGCAGGGACACCGTCGATCTGGCTCCGGCGGAGGGCATGAGCATCCAGGAAGGCGCTCGCCGACGTGTAGTCGATCTGTCCGGCGACGCCGGCCACGGCGCCACGAGACGAGAAGTAGATGACCCGCTCCAGCGGCTCACCTCGGGTCACACGCTCCAGCACCATGGTGCCGCGGACCTTCGGCGCCAGCACGCGGGCCGCGCTGTCCGCCTCCTTCATGAGGGTGAGGGCGTCTTCGATGACACCCGCCGCGTGCACGATCCCGTTGATGGGACCGAACGCGGCGTGGGTCTCCCGCACCACCCGCTCCATGGCGGCTTCGTCGGCGACGTCCGCGGCGACCACGAGGACCTGGGCACCCAGGGCCTCCAGCGCGCCCACCACCGGGGTCCTCGCACCGGAACGGCTGGTCAGAACCAACCGCACCTTGGCCCGCCGGGCGAGCTCCTCGGCCACCAGGGACCCCAGGCCCCCGAGGCCACCGGTCACGAGCCAGACGGCCCCGTCCCGGGTGAGCGGCTCGTCCTCGCCCACGGGCGGGAGGGGAACCTCCTCGAAGGCGGGGACGAATCGATCCGAGCCGCGCCATGCCACCAGCTCGACTTCGTCCTCGTGGGCGAGCTCGCTGAGGACCTGCACCACGGCGCGGTCCTCGAACCAGCCGCCGCTGGACGGATGGGGAAGGTCGATGGCTCGAGCACGAATATTGGGGAATTCCTTGGGCACGACGCGGACCGGGCCCATGACCAGCGAGCGATCCGGCTCCAGCGCGGCCTCGCCGCCGACCAGCTGACCTCCGGTGGTCACCACGTCCAGGCGCATCTCGTCGTCCAGACCCGCGCCACCCAACGCCTTCATGAGATGAAGCAGGCTGAAGAACGCCCGGTCCTCACCTACGGGGCCGTCGGTGGCCGCCCAGGTGTGAACGATCCTGGCGGGGACGGTCCCGGCTTCCTCCAGGGCGGACACGAGCTGCTCGAAGTCTGACGCGCTCCCCGGATCCACCCGGTACCCGCCGTCGGTTCCACGCTGGAAGCCGGACCCTGCGAGCACGGGCACGACCTGCGCGCCCAGGGCCTGGAGACGCCCGGCCAATCCGGCACCGACGCCCTCCTCGTCGCACAGCAACAGCCACGGGCCTTCCCCGGGCTCGAGGGCCTCGGGGGACCCGGTGGTCAGCGTCTGGCGAATCCACGACGGCCGCCAGGTCCAGTTGCCCGGGTCGGCCCGGCGGGCCAGAGTGGGCTTGGGCGCCGTGATCACACCAGGCTCGATGAAGTAGGGCTGGTGCTCGAACGGATAGGTGGGGAGCGATACCCGGCGCCGACGCTCTTCCGGAGCCAGACGATCCCATGCCACGTCGTACCCGCTCAGCCACAGGCGCCCCACCGTCCCGAGCGCCACCACCACGTCGTCCGCGTCCTCGGCGGGATGGCGCATGGTGGTCAGCATGGCATGCGAGGGCTGCTTGGCCTCGTGCAGTCCGGCCAGGGTCGCCAACACCCGGCCGGGTCCCACCTCGACGAAGACACGGGCGTCGTCGTCCAGAAGCACGCCCACGCCGTCGGCGAAGCGCACGGTGTTGCGGAGGTGGCGCACCCAGTACTGCGGGTCGGTGGCCTCTTCCGGCGTGATCCAGGTCCCACTCACGTTCGATACGAAAGGGCGCTCCGGGGCCGCGTAGCTGATCCCCTGACAGAACTTCCCGAACTCCTCGAGGATAGGCTCGAGCATGGACGAGTGGGCCGCGATGTCGATGTGGATCCGGCTGCACTCGATGTCTTCCCGGGCCAGCTCGGCTTCCAGGGCATCGAGGGCGGCCACGGGGCCGCTCGCCACGCAGAGCCCCGGCGCATTCACGGCGGCGATGGAGAGCTCGGCAGGAAGCCGCTCCTCCAGCTCGTCCGCGCCCAACGGCACGCTGAGCATGCCCCCCGGGGCGACGGTCTAGAACAGCTTCCCACGGACCGTGACCAGCGAGAGCGCATCGGCCAGCGAGAAGACGCCCGCCAGATGGGCGGCGGTGTACTCACCCATGGAGTGCCCGATCATGGCGGACGGATCCACGCCCCAAGACATGAGGAGGCGCGCCATGGCGTACTGGGTGATGAACAGACAGGGAAGCGAGCGGGAGGGACGCTGCATCTCCCGAGCAGCCGCCTCCACATCGTCGCCATCGGCGAAGAGGAGGCTCTTCAGGCTCCAGTCGAGCTGCGGCTGGAGAAGGGCCGCACACTCGTCGACGGCAGCCCGATACTCGGGCTCGGACCGGTAGAGATCCGCCCCCATCCCCGGATACTGCGCGCCGCCCCCCGCGAACATGAACGTCGCCGAGCGCCGGAGGTCGGGAGCCTGGCCGGACGGGGCCGCGCGGGGATCCGGATCCGCGAGCAGCCCAGCCGCCGAGGAAGCGTCCTGTGCTACCACGAACCGTCGATGCTCGAACGCCTGTCGCCCGTTCTGAAGAGTGAACGCCACGTCCGCGAGGGCGTCTCCAGACTCCTGAAGAGACGACGCCAGCGCCTTGGACGCCGCGTCCAGAGCGGACGGCGTCTTGGCCGACAGGGGCAGGAGCTGTGCCCTGCGGGTCGGAGGGGACACTTCAGAGGGCGCCGGAGCCTCCTGGAGGATCACGTGGGCGTTGGTGCCACCCGCGCCCAGCGCCGTCACGCCCGCCACCCGATGACGGCCCTTCTTCGGCCAGTCGTGCAAGCGATCGGCGACGTAGAACGGCGTGTTCTCGATGTCGAGCCCGGGATTCGGCCGCTGGAAATGGAGGCTCGGAGGGATCTCGGCGTGCTTCAAGGCTTCGACGGCCTTGAGCAGTCCGGCCACTCCGGCGGCCGTATCCAGGTGACCGATGTTGGTCTTCACGGACCCGATGGCCACCGAGGAACGCTCGCTGACCTCGGAGAACGCCTGGGCCAGCGCCACCACCTCGATGGGGTCACCCACCGGGGTCGCGGTGCCGTGGCACTCGATGTAGCCCACGTCGCCGGGCTCCACACCGGAGACGGCGAGCGCCTCCGCCATGTTCCGCGCCTGGGCGTCCACGCTGGGCGCCAGATACCCGACCTTGGCCGAGCCGTCGTTGTTGATCGCGGTACCCTTGATCACGGCATACACGTGATCTCCGTCGGCAAGGGCGT
>CAYGKI010000047.1:11855-13546 GCA_964350235.1 uncultured Gemmatimonadaceae bacterium
GTCGTTATTAACCGCCGTGCCCTTGATGACCGCATGGAGGGTGTCACTCTCGCGGAGCGCAGCGGCCAGGGGACGAAGCACCACGACGCAGGCGCCGCTCCCGAACACGGTGCCCTCCGCGTCGGCGTCGAAGGTCCGGCACTTCCCGTCGGGGGAGAGGATCTCGCCCTCGACGTACTCGTACCCGATCCGGTGCGGCTGCTTCAGCGTGCTCCCGCCCGCCAGGGCCATGTCACACTCGTTGAAGAGCAGGCTCTGACATGCCAGGTGGACGGCGACGAGGGAGGTCGAGCAGGCCGTCTGAACGTTCACGCTGGGCCCGGTCAGGTTCATCAGGTACGACACGCGCGTGGCGAGGAAGTCCTTGTCGTTCCCCGTGTGCCTGAGCAGGAAGACCCCGATGTCCTCGGCCAGGTCCCGGTTCGTCAGCAGGTTCCGCATGAGGTACAGGCTGGCGCCACATCCGGCGAAGACGCCCACCGACCCGGGGAATCGCTCGGGCGCATGGCCGGCGTCCTCCATGGCGCTCCACGCGAGCTCCAGGAAGTGCCGTTGCTGAGGATCCATGATGGACGCCTCCCTCGGCGAGAACCCGAAGAAGCCGGCATCGAACCCCTCCATGTCCTCGATGGGATGGCAAGCCCGCACGTAGTCGGGATTCGCCAGCTCCTCGTCCGAAACCCCGTTCTCACGGAGCTCGTCCTCGTCCATCCAGACGGCGGCGTCGACGCCGCTCCGGATGTTCTCCCAGAACCGGGAAACATCGGACGCGCCGGGGAACCTGCAGGCCCGGCCGACAATGGCGATGTCGGTCTCGGCGTAACCGGGGGGAAGCAACTGATCGGTCATATGATGAGAATGGCTTGTTTGCTCGGGTCGTTCAGGATTTTCCACGTCGTCTTGCGATGGCGCCGCGGCGGGCCGCGGCGCGCTCCTGGGCGGCCTCCGTCACGACCTTGGCCGTGTCCTGGCCCCCCTCTTCGGAGCCGAGTCGGTTGGCCAGGGCGCGGATCGTCGGGAATCGGAACAGATCCGTGATGGGTACCACCCTGTCGAGGCGCTCCCTCAGGAGGCTCTGTACACGCACCGTGAGGAGGGAGTGGCCCCCGAGATCGAAGAAGTTGTCCTCCACCCCCACCTCCGGGCGACGGAGCACCTCCTGCCACACCGCGGCGAGCGTCTCCTCGATGTCCGAGGCCGGCGCCACGTATTCCGTGGACGAGGCGGCGATGTCCGGCGCGGGGAGCCGCTTCCGGTCAGTCTTCCCGTTGGGGGTACGCGGCAGATCGTCGAGGACGACGACGTGCTGTGGGACCATCCACTCGGGCAGCTTCACGCGGAGCGAATCCCGCAGCGTCGACTCAGGATCGGTCAGGGGGCCGTCCAACACCACGTAGCCCACGAGGCGCTTGTCCCCCGGCACGTCCTCCCGGGCCATGACGACGGCCTCGCGGACCCCGGCGTGGTCGGCCAGAAGCGTCTCGATCTCGCCGAGCTCGATGCGATGGCCGCGGACTTTGACCTGGTGGTCGAGTCGGCCGAGGAAGTCCAGGCGTCCGTCGGGGCGATACCGCACAAGGTCACCCGTGCGATACACCCTGGCGCCAGGCGTGACGGGATGCTCGATGAACCGCTCGGCCGTGAGCTCCTCCCGCTCCCAGTAGCCGCGGACGACACCCTTCCCACCGATG
>CAYGKI010000048.1:0-4148 GCA_964350235.1 uncultured Gemmatimonadaceae bacterium
CTGGTGTCGCAGGAGCTCGAGCCCCGGGTCTCCGCGATCTGGCGGCGGGCCGGGCTCGCGCTCGACGGCGACGGGTGAGTCGCGGCGTGAGGGGCGGGTGACGCTTGAAGGGGAGCGCGTGTCCACGCGCGAGGTCAGGGCGGCCGAGCGGACGGCGCGGGCCGCGGGGTACGAGATCGTGAGAGACCTCTGCGGACACGGAGTCGGGCGTTCGCTCCATGAGCATCCCCGTGAGATCCCGGGATACTTCGATCCCGGTGACCATCGACGCCTGACGGAGGGGTCGGTGCTCGCCATCGAGCCGTTCGTTTCCACGGGCGCGCGGCACGTGCGCGTCCGACCCGACGGGTGGACCTTGGAGACCGAGGACGGAGGGCTGGCCGTGCAGTTCGAGCACACCGTGGTGGTGACCGCCGGCGGAGCCATGGTGGTGACGGCGGAGCGACCGTTCCTGGTGCCACCCACGTCGCACGCGGCATGATTCGTCGCCGTCCCCGTCCGGAGGCGCCATGACCACCGGTGTGCTCGTCACCACCCTCGGCATCGTCGTGGCCCGGATCTTCGACGTCTCCCTCGCGACCATACGGACCATCTACCTGGTCCGGGGACGGCGTGGCCGTGCGGCCCTGCTCGGCTTCTTCGAGGTCCTCATCTGGATCGCCGTCGTGGCCGGTGTCATCCAGAATCTCGAGCACCCCATCTACATGGTGGGCTATGCGTTCGGTTTCGCCCTGGGGACCTACGTCGGCATCGGGCTGGAAGCACGGTTCAGCAGCGCGCAGCAGGTGCTCCGCGTCTTTTCCCGCAGGGGGGACGAGGTCGCCGCGCGTCTGAGGGACATGGGTTACGTGGTGACCCAGTTCGAGGGGACGGGGAAGGAGGGCCCCATCAGCCTGGTGTTCCTGGAGGTGGGGCGCCGACGGGTCCAGGCGGTCATGGATGCCGCGGTGGCGGTGGATCCCACGTGCTTCTGCATCGTGGACGACATACGGCAGACGTCGGGGGCCGTGGTCCGTTCCGCCGGGGCCGGGCGACCGAGGCTCTTCGGCGTCCGGAAGTAGGGGGGACCCCGGGGTCATGGCGGACGTTCCGCGTGTAGCACTGGCGGAATCCACCTCAGCCTCGAAGCCCATGCAACGTCCCACCCACGTTTCCGCCGCCACGTCCTCCGGTACGCCGGCGGACCGTCCAGGCGCGGACCGGCGTCTCCTCCTGGGCGCGGTCCTGGCCAGCCTCTTCCTCCTCTCGGCGTGCGCCGGCGGCTCCGCCATGGACGGGCCCGCGGACGGCGGCTTCGCCAACGAGGCCGCGGCGCGCTCCGCGCAGACCACCGAGTACGTGTCCGGACCGGCCACGCCCGACGGGATCGGCAAATACTACATGGGGCGGGAGATCAGCCAGGTCATGGGGCACCTGGGCGCCGGGTGGCTGGAGCGGGAGAGTCGCGAAGCCGAAGAGCGCACCGACCTCCTCATGGAATTCCTGGTGGCTCAGGGCGGTACCCGGGTCGCCGACATCGGAGCGGGTACGGGCTATTTCTCTCTACCCTGGGCGGCTCTCCTGCCCGGGGTGGAGGTGCTCGCGGTGGACATCCAGCCCGAGATGCTCGACATCATCCGGTGGCGGGCCGCCGAGCTGGATCTCGATGGCGTTCGACCGGTGCTGGGGACGGTGGAGGATCCGCGGCTCCCCGAGGGCGCGGTGGACGTGGTGCTCATCGTGGACGCCTACCACGAGTTCTCCCATCCCCGGGAGATGATGCAGGGAATCGCCCGGAGCCTCCGTCCTGGTGGTCGACTGATCATGGTGGAGTACCGTGCCGAGGATCCCTTCGTCCCCATCAAGGAGCTCCACAAGATGTCCGAGGAGCAGGCCGTGCGAGAGGTGTCGTCGGTGGGGTTGGAGTGGGTGCGCACCGAAGACTTCCTGCCCACACAGCACGTGCTCGTCTTCGAGAAGCCCGAGTAGAGGCGCCGCTCATCTGCGGAAATACGCCTGGAGCTCCTCCGTGCCCGTGCCGCGTGTCATGGCCAGCATGAGGAGCACCCGCGCCTTCTGTGGGCTGAGGTTGTCCGACAGCACCACGCCGGCGTCGAGGAGCTCCACGTTGTTGGAGTAGAGGGGGACCACCCGACCCGTCAGGACCCGTGTGCTGGTCACCACCGGAATACCCCGGGCACGCACCTCGCGGATGGCGGCCACCGATCCGCTGCTCACGTGTCCCAGACCCACCCCCGCCACCACCAGCCCCTCCATGGTGCCCTGCTCCAGGAGCGCGCGAATGACGCGTCCGTCGGAACCCGCGTACTCGGTGACGATCTCCACCGTGGGCAGCCGGTGTGCGGGCTGGAGGGGAATGGTCTGCCTGCGGGTGGGTGCGCGGTAGAAGCGCACTTCCTCCACGTCCGCCACGCCCAGAAGGCCGAAGGAAAGCGTCTGGAACGTCTCCACATCCAGCGTGTTGGTCTTGGTCACGTCGCGGGCCGCGTTGATCTGGCCATTCATCACCACCAGGGTGCCCATGCCGACGGCCTCGGGGGATACGGCCACCCGCACGGCGTTGAGGAGGTTCCGGGGGCCGTCGCTGTCCGATTCCATGGCGGATCGCTGGGCGCCCACCACGACCACGGGCTTGTCGCTGGTGACGGTCAGGTCGAGGAAGTACGCCGTCTCCTCCAGGGTATCGGTGCCGTGGGTGACCACGATGCCGGCGACGTCCGGCTCGGCGAGGAGGGCGTTGGCGCGCGCCTCCAGCTGACGCCAGATGGCGGGCGTCATGTCCCAGCTGTTCACGTTGGCGATCTGTTCGACGCTCATCCGCGCCAGCTCGGACAGCTCGGGGACGGCCTGGACCAGCTGGTCACCCGTGATGGCGGCGCGCAGGGCGCCCGACTCGGGATCGAACCGGCTGGCGATGGTGCCGCCGGTGGCCAGGACCACCACCCGAGGGAGCTCCGTGGTCTGGGCCTCGGCGTCGGACGGGGTGCCGACCGTGGCGACCAGGTGCAGGCATACGAGCAGCGGGAGAAGCTTGGCGTAGGATCGGCGGGCGGTGGGCAGGTGCGCCATGAAGGCTCCTCGAGGCGGACGTAGGTGGACAGCCGGGACTCCGGGTAGAATCCATAAGCGTCGGAAGACCGCGGCGCGACCCGTGGGGTTGATCCTCGAGCGTGCCTCGGGCGACACTGACCCGGGCTCGCGCGCCCTGGAGCGACGTGGCGGGGCTCGCGAGGAGCATGTCCACGCGCGTGCGACGAACCATGGAGGAGGATGAGATGACGAGAGCGCTCGACTGGCGATACCATCGCCCTGGCTGAAACAGCTGCACCAAGACGCAAGAGTTTCTTGCGACGCATGGCATCGACGACGGGCCGCTCCAGAGCGCCAACGCCGACCCCATCGAGGGCGACCAGGCGCTGGCCCTCCTGGACGGGATCGACGAGGTGTGGATCGCCAAGGGGCGGAAGATCGTCCGATACGACATGAGGAAGGATCGTCCCTCGGACGAGGAGCTTCTGGGTCACATGCTGGGCCGCACGGGGAAGCTGCGCGCACCGACCAGCAGGGTCGGGCGGCGGCTGCTCGTCGGGTACAACGCGGACCTGCTGGAGGAGGCGCTGCTGTAGCCGTCGGTCCTCCTCGACATGGGCTGGCGACCCGGCCGACGTTCACGCCGGGTTCCGGCCCCAGGAGGAGCGGGTGCCGGATGCCGTGAACGGCCCCGCCGTGCTTGACTTATCGCCCCCTGCGGGCGAGCCTTGACCCCAACCGGGCGGTGGCTCGGTTCGACAAGTCTTCAGGGCGATGACACGCAGGACCATCGCTTCGAGAATGTGGCCGAGGTGGCCACGCCCCGCGCGGGGTGTCCGCGCAGAAAAAATGATGTCGGGACGTGCGGATCATCCGACTCCGAACATCGATTTCCAAGGGAGCGCGATGATGCGTACCAGAGGAACTGTGAAGTGGTTCAATGACCAGAAGGGCTTCGGCTTCATCAGCCCGGAGGACGGCAGCAAGGATTGCTTCGTCCACCACAGCGCGATCCAGTCCGACGGCTTCCGGAGCCTGACCGAAGGCGCCACCGTCGAGTTCGAGATCGTCGAGGGCGCGAAGGGCCCGGCCGCCGAGAACGTGGTTCAGATCTCGTA
>CAYGKI010000048.1:4174-13502 GCA_964350235.1 uncultured Gemmatimonadaceae bacterium
GGCCACGGTGCCTCTGCGGGCCGCTCCGGGACTTCCCGGGGCGGCCCGCTTCGCTTTCTGGCGAGCGGCCCCGTTCCCCGGCGGAGCTCGCCGGCGGTGGCGATTGGCCGAGCGGTGACGGGGCCTGGGGCCGCCCTTCCTGAACGGCTTCAACACTCCCCGTCTTGGCCGTGTCTTTAAAGTGGTATATGATTTACCACGTTTCATCTCGAAGCCCCTGGGACCCCATGCGTCTTTCCAGATTCACCGACCTCGGTCTGAGAGCGGTCATGTACATCGCCGCCCAGGGGCGGAATGTCTCCGCCCGCGAGGTCGCCGACGCGTTCCATGTCTCGCGGGATCATGTGACCAAGAGCATGCAAGGCCTGGTGGCGCTGGGGGCGCTCTCCTCCACGCCGGGACGGAACGGGGGCTTCGAGATGGATGCGGATCCGGAGACGCTCAGGCTCGGCCGGTTGGTGCGAAGCCTCGAGCCGAACCTGGACCTCGCCGAGTGCTTCACGGAGGCGTCGACCTGCCCGCTCACGGACGCATGTGAGCTGTCGCACGCCCTCGCGGAGGCCCGGGAAGCGTTCTTCGTCTCCCTGGACCGGTATACGCTCGCGGACCTGGTCAGGGGAACCTACCAGGGGCTGGTCCAGATCACGCCCCGGGAGGTCGCCCATGCTTGAGCTGCGGGGACCCGTCACCGAGGACGGGATCCGTGAGATGGTCGCGGCCTTCTACGGACGCGTTCGCGAGGACACCTTGCTCGCCCCGGTGTTCGAGGCCCGTCTTGCCGGGGCCTGGCCGGAGCACCTGGACCGTATGGTGGACTTCTGGTCCAGCGTGCTGCTTGCCAGCGGACGCTACAGGGGTGACCCTCGAGCACGTCACCGTGCCATCGGAGAATTGCGGCCCGAGCACTTCGACCGATGGCTGGAGCTCTTCGAGGAGGTCCTGATGGAGGTCTTCCCCACGCACGTCGCCGAAGACGTGTTCTGGCGGGCGCGGCGCATGCGCCTGGTCCTGGAGCAGCCCACACCCTCCGACGCCACGACTGAACCCACGGTGCTTTCCACCACGAGGACGACACGATGACGACGATTCAGGTCGACGGATCGGGCAGATCCGCCGCAACCCGCACCTCGACCCTCGCCCTGGGGCTCTGCCTGTCGGTGGGCTTCCTCGCCTCGGCGGCCCCCGGGGCGGCCCAGAGCGGTCCGAGCGACACGGCGTACCTGGACGAGAACGGCTCGCCCATCGACCCCGTCGCCGCGCTCCAGCGCCGGCTGGCCGCGGGCGAGGCGGTCCTGCGATACGACGATCAGCACGGATATCTGGTGTCCCTGCTGGAAGCCCTGGACATCCCCATCTCCTCTCAGGGGCTCATCTTCTCCAGGACCAGCCTGCAGACCAATCTCATCACGCCGTGGACGCCCCGGGCGCTCTACTACAACGACGATGTGTACATCGGCTGGGTCCAGGACAGCCAGATCCTGGAGATCGCCTCCGTCGATCCCGACGATGGCGGCGTCTTCTACACGCTGGAGCAGGACCCCGATGAGATCCGGTTCCTGGAGGAGGGCACCACGTGCCTCATGTGCCACGAGTCGCGCGTGGTGACGGAGGGCGTGCCCGGGTTCATGGTCCGGAGCGTGGTGGTGGATCGCTTCGGGTATCCCATCTCGCCGCTCCACGAGGGGTCCACCAGCGATCGGACGGACTTCGACAGCCGCTTCGCCGGATGGTACGTGACCGGGACGCACGAGGGAGGCTCCCACGCCGGCAACGTCTATGCGCCCGTGCTCAGCCACGAGGTCTCGGACGCACGCCGCTACCTCTCCGAGTTCGATATCAACGCCGGGGGGAACGTGGTGGACCTGGAGGGACGGTTCGACATCGAGCCGTACCTCGAGCCGCACAGCGACATCGTCAGCCTCATGGTGCTCACGCACCAGACCAAGGTGCACAACCTCATCACGGTGGCGCACCGGGCCGCCCAGGAAGCGGTGGGAGGCCAGGCCATGCTGCTGCGGATCCAGTCGGGCGCGGTCCCCACGCCCGAGATCCCGTCCGTGGCCCAGGTTCGCATCGACGGCGCCGTGGAGCGGATGGTGCGGGAGATGTTGTTCGCCCGGGAGGCGCCTCTGCCCGGGCGGGTCCAGGGGACGTCGGGCTTCGCCGAGGAGTTCGCCGCCAGGGGCCCCTTCGACAGCCAGGGGCGCTCCCTCCGGACCTTCGACCTGGAAACCCGCCTGTTCCGTTATCCGATGAGCTTCCTCATCTATTCGGAGGCGTTCGAGACCTTGCCCGACCTGGTGAAGGAGCCGTTCTACCGCCGGGTGCGCGAGGTCCTGGAAGGTCGCGACATGACCGGGGAGTTCGACCATCTCGCCGCGGAGGATCGCGAGGCCATCCTGCAGATCCTTCTCGAGACCAAGCCGGAGTTCGCCGTGTTCACCGAGGAAGCGCCTTGAAGCGGTGAGGCCGGGGCGCGTCGCCCTCGAGGGTGGAAAGACGAAGGGCCCGCCGGGTGACCGGCGGGCCCTTCGTCGTGTCCGGCTCGGCTAGAGCGGCCAGTCCTTCAGAATCCGCTCCGTCTCCTCGGCGTGTCCGCTCTCGTCCCGGACCATGTCCTCCAGCTGGACGGCGAGGCCCTTGTCGCCGAAGGCATCGGCCTCCTTGGCCCGCTGCGTATAGTCGGCCACGGCCCGGCGCTCGGCCTCCAGGACGGCCTGCAGCATCTCCCGGTTGGTGCTCGCCGCTTTCACGTCCCGCGGTCGGGTGGTGGGCTCTCCACCCAGCGCGACGATCTTGTTGGCGAGGAACTGCGCATGGCCCTGCTCGTCGGTGACTTCGGCCAGGAAGAACGACACGAGCTGGGGGCGATACGGCCCGGAGGCCTTCGCAGCGTACGTGGTGTACTGGATGATGGCGGCCAGCTCGCCCGCCAGATCTTCGTTCAGCCTCTCGATGAGCGCTTGCTTGTCCATAGGGTGCTCCTTCGGCTTGGGGGTGACTGAGGGCCTCAGTCTTCCCGAGGCCCGTCGAACAGCTCCGTGGTGAGGTAGCGGGAGGCCGAGTCGGGGGCGATGCAGACGACGCGATGCCCAGGTCCCAGCTCCCGCGCGACCTCCAGGGCCGTCCACACGATGGCTCCGCTGCTCATGCCCACGAAAAGCCCCTCCTCCCTGGCCAGTCGGCGCGCCACCGGGAAGGATTCCTCCTCCCAGGCCTTCTGGACCCGGTCGATGACGGTGCGATCGAGGTTGGGTGGGATGAAGCCGGGGCCCATGCACTGAAACCCGTGCTGGCCCCGCTCCTCCCCGGAGAGCACGGCGCTGCGGGCGGGCTCCACGGCCACCACCATCACGTCGTCAAGGCGCTCCTTCAGATACCTGCCGACTCCCGAGATGGTACCCCCGGTTCCGCTGCCATACACAAAGGCGTCGATGCGCCCATCCATCTGGTCCCAGATCTCCGGGCCCGTGGTCTCGTAGTGGGCGCGAGGATTGGCCGGGTTCTCGAACTGGTTCGGGAGGAACGCGCCGGTCTCGTCTCGAATCCGCTCCGCCACTTCGATGGCTTCCAGCATGCGGCGCTCGGGGTCCGTGAGCACGAGCTCCGCGCCGTAGGCGGTGAGGGTCTGCTTCCGCTCCATGCTCATGGAGGAGGGAAGACAGAGGGTGAGGTGGTAGCCCCGGGCCGCGGCGACCTGGGCCAGGCCCACACCGGTGTTGCCCGAGGTGGGCTCGACGATCCGACCGCCGGGCTTCAGGAGGCCGCGTCGCTCCGCGTCGACGATCATGCCCAGCGCCGGCCGATCCTTGATGGAGCCACCGGGATTCATGCCCTCGACCTTCACCCAGACCTCGCCGTGCTCCGGCCCCACCAGGCGTCGGAGGCGGACCACGGGGGTGTGTCCGATGAACTGGTCGATGGTGGTCACATGCGGCTCGGTCGGGCTATCATGGTCGGCGTTCGATGGTCCCCGAGTCCCCGACCCTTCAAGCCGGAGCCCCTCCAAACGTGGCACGCTCGTCCATCCTTCCCAAGACCACGCTGCTCGCGGCGTTGACGATCGGCATCCTGGCGGCGTGTGGTGGTGACGCCTCCAGCGCGCCCGGGGGCGGCGCCCAGGCCCCGGATTCCTTCGACGTGCGTCTCACCACCAGCGCCGGAGAGATGGTGATGCGCTTCCACCGGAGCTGGTCGCCTCTGGCCGTGGAGCGGGTGTGGGAGCTCGTGGAGGCGGGCTTCTACGACGGGGCGCGCTTCTACCGGGTGAACGACCAGTACGTCCAGTGGGGCTTCAGCGGCCGGCCCGCCATGGACTCCGTATGGTTCGACCGTCGACTCCCGGACGAGCCCGTCCGCGCATCCAACGTGCGGGGCGCCGTCTCGTTCGGACGGGCGGGCCCTGCATCGCGGAACTTCGTCCTCTTCGTGAACCTGGTGGACAACCCCTTCCTGGACAGCTGGGCGGGAGACGGCGTGGTGGGCTTCCCTCCCGTGGGGCGGGTGGTCTCGGGTCTGGACGTGGCCGAGGCGCTCAACGGTGCGTACGGGGATGCCATCATTCCCATGGAGCCGTCGATCCTGGCGTCGGGGAACGCCTTCCTGGACGAGCGCTTCCCGGGGTTGGATTCGATTCTCGCCGCCGAGATCGTCCAGCGGTGGTGAGCCGGGGCCGGGCCGTGACCCCGCCTACGGCTCGACCGTGGCGCGCTCGATCCGGGTGAGCTCGGGGAACTCGGCGTCCAGGTAGGCGTTGCCCCTGGCTTCCACCATGGCCTGATAGGGCCCCTCGCCGCGCGGGGGACCGTCCCCGTAGGCGGCGTGGAAGGCGTCCACCACCTCCATGCCCTCCACCACCTCCCCGAAGGGCGCGAACCCGCTTTCGTCGAGCTGCGGATTGTCCCTGAGGCTCACGAAGATCTCGGTGGTGCGTGAATGCAGCCCGCCTTTGGCGAAGGTGACTCTTCCCCTGCGGTTGGTCTGCGTCACGGGGTCGTCCACCAGGTACTCGGTCTTCCAGGCCTGGTTCACGTACGGGTCGCCGTTCAGTCCGAACTGCGCCACGAAGCCGTCCACCACACGGTAGACGCGGGTGTCGTCGAAGAACCCTCCGCGCACCAGGTTGTAGAATCTGTCGACACCGAGCGGGGCCCACGCCCTGGTGGCGGCCACCACGAAGGCGCCTTCGCTGGTCTCGAACCGGACGCGAAAGGTCTCGGGTGCCGTCTCGGTGAAGCGGGCCGGCCGAAGCAGGGGGTTCGGCGTGCCTCTTGCATCGGATTCTTCCTGGGCGGCGCAGGCGCCCAGCACCAGGGCCGTGACGACCAGAAAACAGGATGGGACGGTTCGGAACATGGGGCTTCGGGGGTTGGAGTCGGCGCAAACATGACCACGATACGTCGGGAGCGCATCCGATGAGTGCTTGGATGGTGGTGGCCACGCTGGCGGCGGCGGGCGCTCCGGCTGCCCAGATGCAGGACCCGGAGCCGGTGCCGCGGGTCCAGGAGCTCACGGTCGACGTGCGTGGACGGAGCGTGCGCGTGTTGTGCACGGCCGGGGTGCCGGAGGTGGTGCTCCTCCACGACGCCGGCCAGTCTCCGGACGCGTGGGAGGGCGTGCTCGACCGTCTGCCCGCCGGCGTGGGGGCCTGTGCTTTCGACCGCCGTTCTCTGGTCGCCGGGACCTCGGGAGAGGTTCGGAAACTGGGTTGGTACGAGCTCCTGGAGGAGCTGGTGGGCGTGCACGGAGCGCTGGCGCCTCGGGCCGGCTACGTGTTGGTGGCCCAGGGCGAGGCGGCCACCTACGCCAGGCTGATGGCAGCATCGCGCCGGGTGCAGGTGGGTGGCCTGCTGCTGCTGGAGCCCACCCACGAGTCGCTTCCGCGCCTTCTCCGGCCCGGGATGCCGGAGGACGACTGGGAGCGTTGGATGGTGCAGCGCGCTCGACCCAACGCGGACGGAATCGTCCCCGCGGACCTGGCCGCCCGCGCCCGCCGCGCCCGTATCCCGGAGATTCCGGTGACCGTGGTCACCGCCGACCGGCGGCCGGCGGAGCCCGGCTGGGATACGCGATTCCTGGACGAGGCGGCCCGGCGGGCCCACGAGGAGCTGGTGCGCGGCCGCCCGTTCGGGCGGCACGTTCCCGCACCTGGATCCGGCCCCAACGTCGCCGAGGACGCACCCGCACTGGTTGCCGACGAGATTCTGCGTGTACTCCGTATCGCGGAAGGACGTTGAACGGTCCGGCGCCCTTCCGCGACTCGACCCGGCCTTCCATTGTTGGGCGCCTACCGTCGCGCCCTCTCAGGAGTCGTCCATGAACAGCTCGCCCACGCAGACCGCCACCCTCGGCGGGGGATGCTTCTGGTGTGTCGAAGCCGTCTTCGGCATCACCGAGGGTGTGACCAGGGTGAAGTCCGGGTACATGGGTGGGCATTTGCCTCATCCCACGTACGAGCAGGTCTGCACCGGGACCACGGGTCACGCCGAGGTGGTGCAGGTGGAGTTCGATCCAGAGGTCATCGCTTTCACGGAGGTGCTGGAGATCTTCTTCGGCACCCACGACCCCACCACGTTGAACCGTCAGGGCAACGACGTGGGCACGCAGTACCGGTCCGTGATCTTCTATCACACACCGGAGCAGGCCACCCAGGCCAGGAAGGTCATCGAAGCGCTGGGGGCGGAAGGGGTCTTCGAGGATCCCGTGGTGACGGAGATCTCCGAGGCCGGCCCGTTCTATCCGGCGGAGGCGTACCACGACGACTACTTCAGCCGGAACGGGCAGCAACCGTATTGCGCGGCGGTCATCGCGCCCAAGGTGGCCAAGTATCGGAAGCGTTTTGCGCACAGATTGCGGCGCTGAAGCGCATATGTTAAGGATAGGTAAGCGGCAACCGCCCGGGGCGCGATCCTCCCGCCCTCGCTCCAGTCGGACCCGCCCGTGCACCCCCCCACAAAGCACAGGAGGATTCGTATGCCCAAGCCCGACGGCGCGTTGGTCGTCAAATGGCGCCAGATGGCCGAAGACGGCTATCTGTACGCCGAGATCGCGCGCATGCACCCCCAGTTCACCGTGGATCAGGTACGCCACTACTGTCTGGGTCACACCGGGCGCAACCTCGGCGGACCCATCCAGCGCGTGGACCGGTGGTACGGCTCCAATGTCTGGCTCCGCGGAGAGAACTCGCCCCACAGCGAGCTCTCCGAGAAGCAGGCCCTGAAGGTCCTCGAGGACTGGGACGAGAAGAAGGACCGCTGGCGCTCGTCCGGTGCCGAATGGGCCCGCAAGCTCGGCGTCTCGCCCAGCACCATCTACATGCTGCGGCGGGGTGAGACGTGGAAGCACCTGAAGCATCCGAATCAGGGGCGGAAGCCCAAGAAGCGGAAGAAGAAGACCTGAGATGCGGTTCGCCGGCGCTCCCGGCGGGCGTGGGATCCTCGTGATCCCGCGCCCGCGGGCGGCCCGGCGGACTTGACGACAACGGGTTCGTAGGCGTGGAGGGGGGGATGGAATGGTTCGTGGGGACGAGCGGCTACAGCTACCCGGCATGGAAGGGGAGCTTCTATCCAGAAGACCTGTCGTCTTCGGAGATGCTCGGGTATTACGCCACCCGCCTGGGTGCCGTAGAGATCAACAACACCTTCTACCGGCTTCCCAAGCCGGAGGTGCTGCGCGGGTGGGCTGATCAGGTTCCGGGCGCTTTCCGGTTCGTGATCAAGGCCTCCAGGCGCATCACCCACTTCACCCGCCTTGGGGCCGAGGCCGCCGAGCCCACCGCCTTCCTGGTACGGTCCGTCGAAGCGCTGGAGGACCGCCTGGGCGCCGTGCTCTTCCAGCTCCCTCCGAACATGAAGGCCGACGTCGGCCGCCTGCGGGCGTTCCTCGACGCGCTGCCTTCCGACCTTCCGGCGGCCTTCGAGTTCCGGCACCCCTCATGGGACGACGAGGCGGTACGCGAGACCCTCGCCGGTCACGGGGCGGCCCAGGTATGCGCCGACACGGAGGAAGCCGAGGACGATCCGCCCATCCACGGGACGGCGGACTGGGCGTACGTACGGTTGCGCCGCGCCTCCTATGACGAGGCGGCGCTGGACCGGTGGATGGGGCGACTGGACGCCCATGCCCGGACGCGGGCCTTCGTCTTCTTCAAGCACGAAGACGCTGGCGCCGGCCCTCGCATGGCGGAGTCCTTCATGGCACGTGCCCGCCCCTGACGCACCGGCTCCGACCCGTGCGTCGTCCGGGGCAGGGCGCTACCCGAACTCGATGCCCTGAACCAACGGCAGCTCCGTGCTCCAGTACACCGTGTTCGTCTGGCGTCTCATGTACGCCTTCCACGCGTCGGAGCCCGATTCCCGGCCCCCGCCCGTGTCCTTCTCTCCTCCGAACGCGCCACCGATCTCCGCCCCCGACGTGCCGATGTTCACGTTGGCGATGCCGCAGTCGCTCCCCCGGTGGGAAAGGAAGGTCTCGGCCTCGCGGACGTGATCCGTGAAGATGGCCGACGAGAGGCCCTGGGGGACGTCGTTGTGGAGGCGCATGGCCTCTTCGAGCTCGGCCACGGCCTCCGTCGGGGAGGCGCCCTCGGTTCCGTAGGGGATGATGTACAGGATCGGGGCGAAGGTCTCTTCCTGGACGATGCGGTAGTGATTCTCTGCGGCCGCGATGAGGTCCAGGACCGGACCCATGAGGGTTCCGTCCTTCATGGGATCGCCGATGGGCACGTCCCGGTAGGCACGTACCAAACGCTCCACGAAGGCGTCGCGCACCGAGCGATGCACGATGATGCGCCGGGTGCTGGTACAACGCTGGCCCGCGGTGCCCACCGAGCCGAAGAGGACGGCGGGCAACACCAGGTCCATGTTGGCGCTGGGGGTGACGATGATGGCGTTGTTGCCTCCCAGCTCCAGAATGCTCTTCCCGAGCCTCTTGCCCACCACCTCGGCCACCCGGCGGCCCATGCGGGTCGAGCCGGTGGCGGAGACCAGGGTCACACGGCGGTCGTGGAGGAGCCTGTCGCCGATGGTGGCCCCGCGACCCACGGCCAACGAGAACAGCGCCGGGTCCACGTCGTGCGCCCGGCAGACCTCTGCGGCGATCTTCGTGACGGCCACCGCGGTGAGAGGCGTGCGTTCCGAGGGCTTCCAGACCACGGAGTCGCCACATACCGCCGCCAGCGCCGCGTTCCAGCTCCACACCGCCACAGGGAAGTTGAAAGCGCTGATGATGCCCACCACACCGTGTGGGTGCCACTGCCACCGCATGTGGCGCTCCGGCCGTTCGCTCTGCACGGTCCGCCCCTATAGCGGGCTGGACGGGCCGGTGGCGA
>CAYGKI010000049.1:0-13363 GCA_964350235.1 uncultured Gemmatimonadaceae bacterium
TCTTCATCCAGCACTGGAAGCTGAAGAACACGCTGCGCTGGATGATGGGCGAGGAGATGCTCACGCACCTGGGCGTGGAGTACTACGACTGAAGCGGGGGCGCACCGAGCGGCGCGGCGTCCCTTCGCCGCGCCGCTTCGGGTCCCACGCCTGCCGGCGGAGCATGACAGGATGAGTCAACGCGGGCTCTTCATCGTTCTGGAGGGAGGCGAAGGCGTCGGCAAGACCACCCAGGTGGCCTTGTTTTCCGAGTGGATGCGCCAGGCCGAGATCCCACACGTCGCCGCCCGGGAACCCGGGGGGACGCCGGTGGGGGAGGCCATCCGGGAGGTGGTGCTGGGGCGTCCGGATCTGGACGTGCCGGCGGAGAGTGAGCTGATGCTCATCCTCGCGGCTCGAGCGGCCTTCGTCCGGGACGTGGTCCGACCGGCGCTGGAAGCGGGCAAGGTCGTTCTCGCGGATCGGTTCGCCCTCTCCACACTGGCCTACCAGGGACACGGCCGAGGGCTGGATCTCGAAGCCGTGCGCTCGGGGATCGCGTTCGCCACAGGCGGGCTGTCGCCGGACCTGTACGTGGTCCTCGATCTCCCGGCCCGCGACGGAGCGGAGCGGCAGAAGCGGGCCGGGGCGGCCCCGGACCGCATCGAGCGCGCCGGTGAGGCGTTCCTCGAGCGTGTGCGCAGGGGTTATCTCGAGTTGGCGACGGAAGAGCCCGCCGTGGCGGTCCTTTCCGCGGAAGGCACCCCGGAGACGGTCCACCGCCGCATTCGTGAGCTCCTGGCGGAACGGTATCCGGAAACCTTCGGCCCGGCAAAGGTATAACGACGGGTGACCACGGGGACGATGTGGGCCGGGCGGCGCGCGCTCGGCGCTGAAACGACGGAGGATATGTGAAGAGAGGACTCTTGGTGCCGACTCTGGTCGTCGCGCTCTCCATCGCGGCCGGAGGATGGCTCCTGCAGGAGGGGGTCGATCGCTCGGCCAACCTCTACACGCAGGTCAGGGTCCTCCAGGAAGTGGTGGACCGGGTGCGATCCAGCTTCGTCGAGGAGGTGGACGAGGGGACGCTCTACCAGTCCGCCATCGACGGTGTCATCCAGGACCTGGGCGATCCGCACTCGTCCTTCCTCCCCGCGCGTGACTACGAGGACCTCCGGATCCGTACCGAAGGCGAGTACGGAGGGGTCGGGCTCGAAGTCGTGGACAGGGACGGTTGGGTCACGGTGGTGAGCCCCATCCCCGGATCGCCCGGGGCCCGCTCGGGACTTCGCGCCGGGGACCGCTTCTTCGAGATCGGAGGCGTCCCCGCCGATACGATGAACACGGACCAGGCGGTGGAGCTCCTCCGCGGGCGGCCCGGCACCGAGGTGGAGGTGCTCATGCTCCGCCCCGGGGTGGACGAGCCGATTCCCTTCACGTTGGAGCGGGCGGTCATCCATCTCAAAGCCGTCCCGTTCGCCTCCATGGTTCGGGGCGATGTCGGCTACGTGCCCCTTCAGACGGTTCGGGAGACGTCCTCCGCGGAGGTGCGGGCGGCGGTGGACTCCCTGCGGAACGAGGGCATGCGGGCCCTGATCTTCGACCTCCGTGGGAATCCCGGCGGGCTGCTCGACGAGGGGATCGCGGTCACGGACCTCTTCCTCCCCGCGGGCGACGCCATCGTGGAGACACGCGGGCGCGCCGCCGGCCAGAGCGAAACGTTCCGCGCCAGCGACCCGGACCGATATCCGGACATGCCGGTCGTCGTCCTCGTGGACGGCACCAGCGCGTCCGCGTCGGAGATCGTCGCCGGCGCGCTGCAGGATCATGATCGTGCGGTCGTCCTCGGTCAGACGTCGTACGGGAAGGGATCCGTGCAGAGCCTCTTCCGGCTGAGCGGTGGCAATGTCCTCAGGCTCACCACGGCTCGGTGGTACACGCCCGCCGGTCGTTCCATCGACCGCCTCCACGAGACCAGTGTCGACGCCACGGCCCACGCCCTTGGAATCGATGGACAGCTGGTGGACTCCGCGGGTGTGGGAGAGCGGCCGACGCACACCTCCATGGGCGGGCGGACGTTGTACGGGGGCGGGGGAATCGTGCCCGACCTCATCGTGACGCCCGAGACCCTCACCGAGTCCGAGGCACGGGCGGTCCAGCGCATCTTCCGGCGGGGCAGCTCGTTCCAGGAGGCGCTTTTCGGCTTCGCCGTCGGCTACGTCCAGGACCACCCGGACCTGCGCCCCGGCTTCTCCCTCACGACGGCGGAGCTCCAGAGCTTCTACGCCACCCTGCCCGAGAACGGGGAGCCGGTGTCGCCCGAGGACTTCCGGAACGCCGAGCGGTTCGTGCGCTATCGGCTGGAAGGGGAGATCGCCCTCCAGGCCTGGGGTGACCTGGGTCGATTCGAGCAGGGGCTGGAGTACGACCGCCAGCTCGGAGCCGCACTCGACCTGCTGTCCGGCGCGGGCTCGACGGAGGACCTCTTCGCGGCGCTGCGGACCCAGTCGGAGGGCACGGCGGGCCGTTGATTCGCGGCCGGGACCCGTCTGTCCCATTCCGATATGTCGTCATGGGCCGGCAAGGGCTCTAATTGATGGCGTGAAGCGCGCGACTTCGTGAGGGCGCGCGTCATCCTCACCCCCGGAGCAGAGCATGTTCGTCGATCGCGCCGTCATCGAAGTCGCGGGAGGACCCGGAGGATCCGGGTCCGAGGCCTTCCGGCGCGAGAAGGGCGTTCCTCGGGGTGGTCCAGCCGGTGGAGACGGGGGCAACGGCGGCGACGTGATCCTCGTCGCCGACGGGCAGCTCGCCACGCTCCTCGACTACAGCTACCGCCGCCACTACAGGGCCGAGCGCGGCTTCCACGGTGAGGGGAACCAGAAGACCGGCCGATCCGGCGAGGACATGATTCTGAAGGTGCCGCCGGGCACGGTCGCCTACGACGACGACACCGACGAGCTCCTGGGTGAGCTCATGGAAGAAGGACAGCGCGTGGTGGTGGCGAAGGGCGGGCGAGGTGGGCGAGGCAACGCCAAGTTCAAGTCGCCCACGCGTCAGGCTCCGGTGAAGTGGGAGCCGGGCGGGGAAGGCGAGGAGCGGCGGGTCCGTCTCGAGCTGAAGCTCATCGCGGACGTCGGTCTGGTCGGCGAGCCCAACGCCGGGAAGTCCACGCTCCTGGCCACCGCCACCGCGGCGCGGCCGAAGGTGGCCGCCTACCCGTTCACCACGCTGGAGCCGAACCTGGGCGTCGTGGAGCTTTCCGGCTACCGGAGCTTCGTCATCGCGGACGTCCCGGGCATCATCGGCGGCGCCCAAGAAGGGAAGGGGCTGGGACACCAGTTTCTCCGTCATATCGAGCGGACCAGGGTGCTCCTGCTCATGGTCCCCGTGGATGCCGAAGACATTCAGGCCGAGTACGACCTTCTGCGGCGCGAGCTCGCTGCTTATTCCGAGGAGCTCTCCCGCACGCCTTTCTTCGTGGCGTTGACCAAGATCGATCTTCTGGGTCCCGAGGATCCGCTCCCGCAGGTGGATGCGGAAGGCGCCCTCGGGGTGGCGGGCATCTCGTCGGTGACCAATCGTGGGGTGCCCGAGATGATGGAGAGGCTCTGGGCAGCCAGCCGGGAGCGGGTGGAGGCGGAGGCGGTCATCGAGCGTGCCGAGGAGGATGACGAGGAGTGGTGGACACCTTGAACCCACCCGCACGCGCCTCCTTCCTGGAGGCGCGTGCGCTTCTCCTCCTGGACCAGCTGCCCGGAGTCGGCCCACGGACCATCAGGGCGCTGGTGGAGGCGTTCGGCTCGGCGCAGGGTGCCCTGGCGGCGCCAGGTCCGGTTTTCCAGCGCGTTGCGGGTGCTCAGGCGGTCCGGGCGCGAAGCGCAGGCGACTGGGCGACACGGGTCGACCGGGGCCTCGAGCTGGGCGCTCGACTGGGGATGCGCGTCATGACCTGGAGTGATCCGGGGTATCCCGGCGATCTCCTTCGATTGGCGGATCCCCCGCCGGTGCTTTTCCTCCGGGGTCGGACAGAGCTCCTGGCCGGAGGGGGCGTCGCCGTGGTCGGGTCAAGGCGGTGCACGACCAGGGCCAAGGATCTCTCCCGGCGCATCGGTGAGGCCCTGTCGGTGCGAGGGATCCCGGTGGTGAGCGGCATGGCCCTGGGCGTCGACGCTGCCGCCCACGCGGGGGCTCTGGATGGAGGCGGGCCCACCATCGCCGTGGTGGGGCGAGGCGCCGACGCGCCATATCCCCCTTCCCATGGCAGGCTGTTTCGCAGGATTCTCCACGAGGGACTGGTGGTCAGCGAGTTCCTTCCCGGTACGCCGCCTCTGCCCCATCACTTCCCCCGCCGGAACCGCGTCATGGCCGGGCTGGCCCGGGCCGTGGTGGTGGTGGAGGCCGGGCGGCGCAGCGGCGCGCTGATCACGGTGGAGCACGCGCTGGATCTCGGGCGTGACGTGTGGGCGGTTCCGGGACCCATCGATACCCCCGCGTGCGACGGCAGCAATCGGCTTCTCTCGGAGGGGGCCGTACCTCTGGTCTCGGTGCGCGGGTTCGTCCGGGAGCTGACGGGCGCGGACGGCGTGGGCGCCGGACCCGTCGCCGGGGCCTCGGAGGAGGGTGCCGCGTCCCGTGGGGAACCGTGGGCGGAGCCCGAGCGACGGTTGTTGCGTTCGCTGCAGGGCGGACCTCTCCACGTGGATCAGTTGGCGGAGCGCGCCGGCCTGGAAGTGCCCACGGCCATGGCCTTGCTCGTGCACCTGGAACTCCGCGGCGCGGTGGAGCAGATGCCTGGGCTTCGCTTCCGGGCGGCGTGAGCGCCATGTCCGATCCGGCCGCGGGACCCGTAGGCGGCGTCACGAGGGTGGCGTCCGTGTACGTCCATGCCCCGTTCTGCGCTCGCCGATGCGTGTACTGCGACTTCGCCGTAAAAGTCCGTGCCGAAGGGGGCGCAGAGTCCTGGCTGGAGGCCGTGGGCGCCGAGCTCGCGCACACCCAGGAAGAGGGTTGGCTCGAGCTCGCCGACGAGCTCGCCACCCTCTACGTGGGCGGCGGGACACCGTCGCTTCTCGGGCCGGACGCCATGGACGGTCTCGCCGAGCTTCTCGGGCGGGACCGGCTCTCGGGAAGGGATCTGGAGTGGACCGCCGAGGCGAACCCGGAGAGCTTCCACGTCCGGCTGGCGGAGGCCTGGCGCGCGGCGGGCGTGAACCGCTTGAGCCTGGGCGTGCAGAGCTTCCACGAGCCGACCCTGCGTTGGATGGGGAGGATGCACGGACCGGAGGGGGGAGCCCGGGCGGTGGCGGCGGCCCGTGCCGCCGGCATCGACGAGCTCAGCGTCGACCTCATCTTCGGTCTTCCGGAGGCCGTGGGGCGATCCTGGTCCGAGGACCTTCAGCGGGCGCTCGCCCTGGACGTGCCCCACGTGAGCCTGTACGGGCTGAGCGTGGAGCCGGGGACCGCGTTGGGGCGGGCCGTGGCCGAGGGCCGTGAGCCCGATGTGGACGAGGATCGTTACGCCGACGAGTTCCTGGAGGCGGCGGAGACGCTCACGCGACACGGATACGTGCACTACGAGGTCTCGAACTTCGCCCGGCCCGGCCACGAGGCACGGCACAACAGCGTCTACTGGCAAGGCGGGCCCTACCTGGGGCTGGGCAACGGGGCCCACTCCTACGGCCCTCCCGTTCGGCGCTGGAACGTGCGCGACTGGGACGCGTATCGGGAGCAGGTCCTCCGCGGGCAAGGGGGTGAGGAGAGCCGGGAGATCGTCGGTTCGGAGGCCGGCGAGCTGGAGCGCGTCTGGCTCTCCCTCCGGACCCGGAGAGGCATGCCCCTGCCGGAGCCGGAGTCGAGTCGGGCTCGATTGGTGGATTCGTGGGTAGAAGAACACCTGGCCGAGATCCGGGAGGGAAGGGTGCGGCTCACCGCCCAGGGGTGGCTGCTCCTCGATCGTCTGGCCGTCGATCTCATGGGTTGACCGGCCCCGCGAACCGTTTCGATCTTCGAAGATCTATGGAAAGCACCGAGCATACCGATCTGGTCGGCACCGACCTGACCGAACGAGAGCGTCAGGTTCTCGATGCCGTCGTGCGTACCTACGTCGCCAGCGCCGAGCCGGCCGGGAGCCGGACCGTTTCCCGTGCGTTCGACCTGGGCGTGTCGGCGGCGACGGTCCGGAACACCATGAGCGACCTGGAGGAGAAGGGATATCTCTTCCACCCGCACACGTCGGCCGGTCGCGTGCCCACCGATCTGGCCTATCGGTTCTTCGTCGATCGGCTCATGGAGCCTCACGCGCTGTCCACCTCCGAGCGAGAAAGCCTGGAGCGGGAGTTGGGCATGGCCGGCTCGTCGGCCATCGAGCGACTGGTCATGCAGGCCACGCGGGCTCTGAGCCTCATCTCCAACGAGCTGGGCGTGGCCGTGGCTCCCCGTTTGGACGAGGCCGTGCTGGAGAAGCTGGAGCTCATCCAGGTCTCCTCGAGCAAGGTCCTCCTGGTCGCCACCATCCGGGGTGGGGTGGTGAGGACGGTCTACGTGGACCTTCCCATCGAGGTCCCCCAGGACATGCTCCTGCAGATCACGGTGGCGCTGAACGAGCGTCTCGCCGGCTCGAGCTTCGAAGACATCCGCCGCACTCTGCGCGACCGGCTCAAGGACGTCGCCCGGGACGAGGCTGGCGAGGAGCTGATGAACATCTTCGTGCAGTCCGGAGCCGAGCTGTTCGATCTGCGGGCTCTCGACGTCACCCAGCTCCATCTGGGCCATGCCAGTGTCCTCGCCGCCCAGCCCGAGTTCGAGACGGGAGAACGGCTGAAGGGCCTCATCGAGCTCACGGAGCAGCGGGACGTGCTCGCCGAGGCGGTGGGGCGGCGCGAGCACGGCGGACGGCTCCGGATCACCATCGGTGGAGAGAACGACTCCACCATGCTCACCGACTTCACACTGGTCACGGCCGAGTACCGCGTGGGCGACCTCAAGGGGGTCATCGGCGTCATCGGGCCGACGCGCATGCCGTACGAGAAGGTCGTGACCATCGTGGACTACACCTCGACGCTCGTCTCGCGGGTGCTCGGAACCTGATTCTCTTCCGGTCGCCGGGGCGTTGTCGCCCCGCCGGGGCCGGATCCTCTCGGAAGGTCGATGGCTGACTACTATCAGCTCCTCGGTGTGGACCGCTCCGCGGACGCCGACGAGATCAAGAAGGCTTACCGCAAGCTCGCGGTGAAGTACCATCCCGATAAGAACAACGGCTCCAAGGAGTCTGAGGAGAAGTTCAAGGAGATCACCCAGGCCTACGAGGTTCTGCGGGATCCCGACAAGCGGTCCATGTACGACCGCTACGGCGAGCAGGGACTCCGGGGAGGGCCTGCGGGCGGTCAGAGTGGGTTCGACTTCGCCGACGCCATCGAGATCTTCATGCGGGACTTCGGAGGCGGCGGCGCCGGGTTCTCGGGCTTCGAGGAGATGTTCGGGATGCGGGGCGGGCGCCAGCAGCGCTCGGGATCCAGGAAGGGTCAGACGGTCCGGATCCGGCTCCCGCTCACCCTGGCGGACGTGGCCAACGGCGTGACCCGAAAGGTCCGGGTCTCACTCCTCGACGCCTGTGACCGATGCGAAGGGTCGGGTGCCGAGCCCGGTACCTCGCCGACGGTCTGCGCCACCTGCGGCGGCGCCGGGGAGGAGCGTCACGTGCAGCGGTCGGTCTTCGGCCAGTTCGTGAGCGTCCAGCCGTGCCGCACCTGCGGTGGCGAGGGGCGGGTCATATCGGACCCGTGCACCCAGTGCCGCGGCGAGGGACGGGTACGGCACGAGCGCGAGGTCGAGGTGGAGGTACCCGCGGGCGTGACCTCGGAGAACTTCCTCACCCTGAGGGGGAGGGGAAGCGTCGGGCCCAGGGGCGGGGTCCGCGGGGACCTGGTGGTGCTCCTGGAGGTGGAGGAGGACCCGCGCTTCAAGCGGGACGGCTCCAACCTCGTCCATGAGCTGCCCGTGACCTTCGCGCAGGCGGCGCTCGGTGACGAGCTGGATGTCCCCACCATCGACGGCGTCGCACGGGTGAAGATTCCTCCGGGTATCCAGAGCGGCGAGGTCCTGCGCCTGAAGGGGCTGGGACTGCCGGATCTGAACGGCACTTCCCGCGGAGATCAGCTGCTCCGGGTCCTGGTATGGACGCCGGACGACCTGTCCGCCGAGCAGCGGGAGTTGTTCGAGCGGCTCAGGGAGGTGGAGGCACCGGCTCCCGACGAGATCCGCATGGGGTCCCACAAAGGCTTCTGGTCGCGCGTGAAGGAGGCGTTCACCGGGGGATGAGCGTATCCGGCGGGCGTTGGGTCGAGCTCTGGGCTCGGGCGCCCGAGGGGAGCGCCCTGGGTGACCTGCTGACGGAGGGCCTGGTGGCCCTGGGCGGACGGGCCGTGGAAGAGCGGGACGGATGGTACGTCACCCATCTGCCGGAGCCCGCCGACCTCGAAGATCTCCTGGAGAAGGCCCGCACGACGTTGTGCCAAGTCTCCGGCACCGATGCCATCGAGCTTCGCACCGAGTGGCGTGCGCACGAGGACTGGGCCGAGACATGGCGGAAGGGCCTGGCACCGCGGCGTCTCACCGACAGGATCGTGGTGCGTCCTTCGTGGACGGAGGTCCCCGATCCGCGCCCGGGAGACCTGGTCATCACCCTCGACCCGGGCATGGCCTTCGGGACCGCGGAGCATGGGACCACCCGCGGATGTCTCCGCCTCCTCGACCAAGCGGTGGGCGCCGGGGAACGCGTGCTGGACGTAGGTGCCGGCTCGGGGATCCTGTCCATCGCCGCAGCGCTCCTCGGGGCCCGTCAGGTCCATGCCGTGGAGTCGGACCCGCTGGCATGTGAGGCGCTCGATGAGAACGTGGTATCGAACGGCGTGGCCGGAACCGTCACCTGGGAGGTCCGTGCCGCCGACGTGCCCTGGCTGACCGCCCGCGATCCCGTGGACGGGGTCGTGGCCAATATCGAGTCGGGCATCCTGCACCCGCTCCTGCCTGGATTCCGGGCGGTGGTGCGCTCAGGAGGCTGGCTGATCCTGTCCGGCATTCTGGACATGGAGTGGGACCGCATGGCCGAGGCCGCGGGGCAGGCGGGATTCTCGCTCGAGGCGCGCGACGTCGACGGTGAGTGGCGCTCCGGGCTGTTCCGGGGCTGAGCTTCACCCCGCGGCGCGGCGCGCCAGCGCCCTCCGGGCTTCCCGCTCGCTGAGGGCGATGGCGTACCAACGACTCACCGAGAGCGCCGACCTGCCGTCGACGGCTCGGGCCAGCCAGCGGACGCTCTCCCGGAGCGTGCCCACGGTCCCCCGCGGAGGCGGCGTCGCCGGGGAAGGCTCGTCCAGCAGCACGACCCAGGCACCACCTGCCACCGACGCCCCGACGTCCGGAGTCCTCCACGGACCGGTCCACGGGTCGAGAATGCGGAACGTGTCGGGGTACTCCGAGAGCACCTCCTCGAGGCGCTCCACCGAGAGTGAGCGATCCACGGCCTCGCCCACGGGACCGAGGAGCTCGCTGAGACGCAGGGCGGGGTGGGGATGCGCTTGCATGAATCGCGCGACGTACATGGCGATGGGGTTCATGACGGCTCCGGGATCGGGTGAGCTTGTGCCATGAAGCTCGAGCCCGTGCGGGGGCATTTCCATGAGCGAACGGGACGGCCGCGCCTCCGGCCTGCGCTTCCGCGCATTGCGCGGCCCGGCCGGCGCGGACAACATCCGGCACGCCGGTCCGGGACCGGCGCCACCCGGTACGAGGATTCAACCACGGAGTGACGGAATGACCCCGGAAGCCGACTGCCTCTTCTGCGGCGTCGCCGACGGCCGCATCCCCGCGGAGCTGGTGCGCGAGGACGACCATACGGTGGCCTTTCGCGACATCAACCCCCAGGCCCCGGTACACGTCCTCGTCATCCCGAGGAAGCACCTGAGCTCCCTGGACCACGCCGGTGCGTCCGACCAGGCGCTGCTGGGCGCGCTGATGGCCGCGGCGAGAGACGTGGCCAGGTCCGAAGGCATCGCAGATGCGGGGTACAGGACGGTGGTCAACACCGGGGAAGGGGGCGGACAGACCGTGGGCCACCTCCACGTCCATGTCCTGGGAGGGCGCCCCATGACCTGGCCTCCGGGCTGAGCGGCGCACCTTCCCCACGGAAGGGGGTAGCCCAGAGCCCGACCCCATCCCTCGTGACGAAACGGTGAGACGTGTCGAGTGCATTGAAGGACCAGATCCAGGAAGACGTGAAGCAGGCACGAAAGGATCGAGACAAGGCGCGCGTCCTCGTTCTTTCGACCCTCTGGTCGGAGATCCGCAACAAAGAGATCGACGGCTTGGCGGAGCTGGACGACGACGGGGTCGTGCAGGTCGTCTCCAAGGGGATCAAGCAGCGTAAGGACGCGGCGGAGCAGATGCGCGGCGCCGGGCGGCCAGAGCTGGCCGAGCAGGAAGAAGCCCAGGTCGCCATACTGGAGACGTACCTGCCGAAGCAGCTGTCCGAGGACGAGGTCCGGGCGCTGGTACGCGAGGCCATCGCTTCCGGGGCGGATCAGATGGGTCCCCTCATGGGCAAGATCATGCCTCAGATCCGGGGCCGGTTCGATGGCAAGGAGGCGAATCGGGTCGTGCGGGAGGAGCTCGGGGCGTGACGGACCGCCGCGGGGGCGCGCCGGCCCTTCCGTCATGAGTGGGCACGCCCTCGCGGTCCTGGAGTTCGAGCGGGTTCTCGAGCGGGTCTCCGAACGCGCGGCCAGCGGGGCGGGGCGACGCAGGATACGCGCTCTCTCTCCCCGGACTTCGGCAACGGAGGTCGTGCGGGAGCTGGACAGGGTCCGGGCCGTCATGCGGTTTCACGCCGAGCGCCCGGATTGGGGCATGCCCCCGGTGCCCGAGGTGGACGAGACCCTCCGCAGGCTGACGGTGGACGGGGCGGTGCTCGAGCCGCTGGAGCTCCACGCGTTGGGTGTCCTCCTCGCGTCGTCCCGCGCGCTCTCAGGGGCCCTCGCCAGGCTCGACGACCCGGAGGGAGCCCTCGCCTCCCTGCGCCATCGACTGATGGAGGAGGAGGACCTCGAGGAGGAGATCGACCGCACGGTGGATGGCGACGGTCACGTTCAGGACCGGGCCTCCAGGGAGCTCCGGCGGATCCGCGATCGGCTCCGGGGCGCCCACGGACGGGTGGTGAAGCGACTGGAAGCCGTCATGGCGCGCCTGGAGGCGCGGCATGCCGTGCCCGACGCCTCCGTCACGCTCCGGGAGGGCCGATACGTGATCCCGCTGCGACGGGAAGCGCGCCGCGAGGTGGGCGGGATCGTGCACGACGAGTCGCAGACCGGGGCGACGCTCTACGTCGAGCCTCCCGAGGCCATCGAGGCCATGAACGAGCTGAGGGATCTGGAGCGAGAGGAGGCCCGGGAGATCCGGAGGATCCTCGCCGCGCTCACGGCTCGCCTCGCCCCGGAAGCCGCCGGGCTGCGGGGGGCTCTGGACGCCCTGGCGGACTTCGACGGGCTGCATGCCCGGGCTCGGACCGCCTCCGCCTGGCGAGCCCACGTGCCGGAGATCACGGAGCATCCGGGGGACGGGCTTCACCTGGCCGGTGCCCGGCACCCTCTCCTGGTGGAGACCCAGGGCCTGGACGCCGTGGTCCCGTACGACCTGGAGCTCGGGCCGGAGGAGCGGGCGGTGGTGGTCTCCGGTCCCAACACAGGGGGGAAGAGCGTCTTCTTGAAGGCCACCGGGCTGGCGGCGGCGCTCGCCCAGAGTGGCGTGATTCCCCCCGTCGGGCCCGGGACGCGACTCCCGGTGTTCGGCGCCTTCTACGCGGACATCGGCGACGAGCAGTCCATCGCCCGCAGCCTTTCCACCTTCTCCGCGCACTTGGAGAACCTCTCCGAGATCGTCCGGAGGGCCGACCAGCGATCGTTGGTGCTGGTCGACGAGATGGGAACGGGCACCGACCCTGCGGAGGGCGCCGCCCTGGCCCGCGCCATGCTCGAGGAGCTGGTGACGCGGGGTGCCCTCACCCTGGCGTCGTCGCATCTGGGTGCCTTGAAGCGGCTGGACGGGGAGGGGAGCCGGGTGGTCAACGCATCCCTCCAGTTCGATGCCGAGGCCATGGAGCCCACCTACCGGCTGGTGAAGGGACGACCCGGACGGAGCTACGGCCTCGCCATCGCCAGACGTCTGGGCTTCCCGGAGGAGGTTCTGGACCGCGCCGAGACCTACGTCGACGACGACGAGGCCCGGATGGAAGAGACGCTGGCCAGGCTGGAGGCCCGGGAGGCGGAGGCGGAGCGTCTCGTTCACGAGCTGGACAAGGAGCGGGCCCGAACGGCCCGCCTGGGCGAGGAGCTGGAGCGCCGGGAGCGGGTCCTGAGCGAGTCGGAGCGTCGCCACGAGGCGGAGGCGAAAGAGGAAGCGCGCAAGCTCCTGCTGGACGCGCGCGCCGAGGTGGAGGAGGCGGTTCTAGAGCTTCGGCGTGCCGCCGAGGAGCGCGACGACATGGCCGACGCCGTGCATCGGGCCCGGAGCCGCGTGGAGCGGGCGGCCGAGGGGGTCCGGGACGAGCGCCGCGACGACGGGCCTCGGGCGCGCGAGGGAGAGACGTTCGAGGAGCTGCAACCCGGCAGCCGGGTGCGGATCCGGGCCACGGGCGCGAAGGGGCGGTTGGTGGAAGTGCGAAGCGACCGGGCGCAGGTTGAGGTGGGCGCGCTCAGGATCGAGGTCCCCCTGGAAGACCTGGAGCTGGTGGAGGGGGGAGGAAGCACGTCCGCCGCTCCGTCCGGGAGGAGCGCGGGCGGTCGCACGTCGGGTACCGGTTCCGCGAAGGGCTGGACCGGGCCCGAGAGCGGGATGGCCCGGCTGGAAGTGGACCTTCGAGGCCTTCGCGTCCACGAGCTGGAGGTGGCGCTGGCGCGCGCCCTGGACGAGGCGATTCTCGAGGACCTCCCCGAGCTCCGCATCATCCACGGCAAGGGGACCGGCGCGCTCAGGAAGAGGGTCGGAGAGATGCTGGAGCGGGATGGTCGGGTGCGTACCGTGCGCATGGGTGGCCCCACCGAGGGCGGCGCGGGCGTGACCGTGGCGGGATTCACGGAGGCTCCCCCGTCATGATCCCCGACGATCAGGTGGATGAGGTCCGGAGCCGAGCGGACATCGTCGACGTCATCGGTGAGTACGTGTCCCTCAAGAAGTCCGGACGCGAGTACAAGGCCAACTGTCCCTTCCACGACGAGCGCACCCCCAGCTTCTACGTGGTCCCGGACAAGGGCTTCTTCAAATGCTTCGGATGCGGGAAGTCCGGCGACGTCTTCTCGTTCCTCATGCGGATGGAGAACCTGGAGTTCCGCGAGGC